>DATNMI010000514.1:0-10018 GCA_035602375.1 Nitrospiria bacterium
GATATCCTTGAATCGTTTGTCCCGGAAAAGGGCTTCAGTTCGGACATCCTCCAGAATATTCTTTAGCTCAGTGAGAATTCCGGGGATGATGACTGTTTCAGAAGGTGCCGGACTCTGCCGGTCAACCTGGCAATAGATGCAATTAAAATTGCAGGCCTTGTCAGGGTTTAAGTTAATTCCGATCGAAATCCCTCTAGAGCGGCGGGAGAGGACAGGGTAGACGAACCGGTTTTGCAGGTAATCTCTCGGATGTTGCGAATGGGCCTTTTCTACCGGATTTTTAGCTGATCTTGTCATCCATTCATCATAACTTTAGCCGGAAATGAGCGCAAGGAGATATTTAAATGTCAGCTGAGGCAGGAGAGAGGAGCGACTTCTGGAAGTCGTCATACGGGATCAGAAAGACCTGTTCAAAATCGGCGGAAAAAGTCCCCATTTCATGGTTCCGATCCAGTAGTTCCCTTATGGTGCGGATCCCATAACGGTCAATCAACGCCCGAACAGCCAGATCGCTCTCCGCATAAGCGATGCTGGCTGTGTCGGCGTTCATGGCCAGGAAACTGCCATGAAGATTCCGTAGCGGGATCAACGTCCCGTTCTGGCGCGCTTTTTTAACGATCTCCGGTCCGCTGTTTCGGGGGGAGCCTTCGAAATACATGGCCAGCCCTTCATTGAGCCAGGTCGGAATTTCCGTCGGCGTGATCTGGCGGATGACCGCATGGGTGAATTCATGGAACAAGACCCGTTTTAATCCTGTCGTGTCTTTTTCAGAACCTTGAACCGGAACCCGGATTTTCCCGTCATAGAGGCCGCTTGCCCATCCTGGAGAGTGAGCGGCTTCATGGAAAGCCTGGTTGGAATAAAGGATCACGATAATCGGCTGGTAGGACCTTGCGAAAAAAACAGATCCGATATTCTGATAAGCCTCTTCCAGAATATCTCCGACAACCTGTGAGATTGCCTGGTTTTCGTCTCCTTCGAATTTAATAATAAAATGGGCGGATGACGATTTTCCGAAACGGGCTTCCGCGTTTTTATCGCGCGAAATGTCAGCGATCCGCTTTTTAAGATTCTCATCATTCGGGCTCATAGACAGGGCTGTTTTCAGGGCCTGGAGCGCCTTTTCGGAATTATCCTTCCTGTAGTAAGCCTCTCCTAACAGAAGCCACGCTTCGGTTTCCCTCGGATTTAACCGGACCGCTTCCTCAAGTTCGATAATCGCCGGTTCGGCCTTATCCATTCTAATGTAGATCCATCCGGCTCCAAGGTGGGTCTGGGAATATTGTGGTTTCAGTTGAATGGCTTTCTCAAATGTAGCCAGGGCGAGGTCAAGCTGATTCTTGTCTCCCAGAGTATTTCCGATTGAAAGATATGTATTCACCAGGTTTCTGACCAGAAGCGGATGTTTGGGCGAGCGGGCCAGCGCTAATTCGAATTTTTCTTCCGCGAGCTCAAATTGCCGGGAGTCAAAATAGTGGAGACCTTTTTCATTCAGCTTCTTGGCCAGGGGGTCGCTGATTTCAGTCTCTTCTGATTCAGCGTCTGCCGGGCGATTGTATACCACCTTATAGTAATAGCCGGAGGAAAGGATCAGAAATCCGAGCAGAAGAGGAATGGTAATGAATGATCTGTTCATCACATTAAATATAACGCAGGTTTAATAACCTGTAAAATCGGGCCGTGTTGTTTCGGGATGAACATGAATCCATTGACCGGCTTTTAGTCCTTTACTACGGATAGAATTTAATTTAAAATCAAACGTTTTATGTGGGCTGATAAAGCTACTTCCGGACCGCTCGCGCCGGTTCCGCGGAACGTAAAGCCGGTCCTCCGGCGTTTCCCTCTTTAAATAGAAAAAGACAGGACTATTGGAAAAAAAATCTCCCCTCGTTATTATATTTCTGACCGTCTTCATCGACCTTCTCGGTTTTGGGATCGTCATGCCGGTCCTTCCCTTTTACGCCGAGAAATATGGAGCGACCGGCTGGACCGTCGGGCTCCTCCTCTCCTCCTATTCGTTGATGCAGTTGATCTTTTCTCCATTCTGGGGGGGCCTCTCAGACAGAATTGGAAGACGGCCTGTTATTCTGATCTCTCTATTTGGCTCAACCGTCTCTTATCTGATATTTGGTCTGGCAGATACCCTTCCGATCCTTTTCATCTCGAGACTTTTTGCCGGCCTCTTTGGGGGAAATATTTCGGCGAGCCAGGCCTATATCTCAGATTCCACGACGCCGCAGAACCGGGCCAGGGGAATGGGGTTGATCGGCGCCGCTTTTGGGCTTGGGTTTGTACTTGGGCCCCTCTTTGGGGGATTCTTCAGCACTTTCGGGCCGAGAACAGCGCCTCTGCTTGCTTCGGCTATTTGCGGAACCAATTTCCTGGTCGCCATTTTCCGGCTTCCGGAATCCCGTAAGCCGGACAGCCGTCCGCGGGGCAACGCGTTAAAGATGGAAAATATCCGGGCTGTATTTTCAAACAGACGGCTTGCCCTTCTGATTCTTATTTCGTTTGTCGTCACCGCCTGTTTTTCAATCATGGAAGCGACTTTTGCCCTTTTTTCGGAGAGAAAATTCGGGTATACCGCCGTTGAGACCGGGTATATCTTTGGTTTTGTCGGAATTGTCATGGCGGCGATTCAGGGAGGGGCCATCGGGTTTCTCGCAAGAAAGTTGGGGGAAAATCGCCTGATTGTTCTGGGAACCGCCCTGATGATCGGAGGGCTTTTCCTGATTCCGCTCGCCGGCACCATTTTTCTCCTCTTGCCGGTTTTGGTAATCCTTGCAATCGGTCTGGCAGTGAACAACCCTTCCCTGACCAGCCTGATCTCTAGATACAGCGACCCTGCCCGGGTGGGTGGGACGATGGGGGTCAATCAGGCGATGTCGAGCCTGGCGAGGGTCGTAGGGCCCGGAATCGGCGGTTTTGTCTTTGATACCCGGGGGATCAACGCCCCCTATTTTACCTCCGCAATCATTCTTGGCATCGCGCTGGTGCTATCGGTTATATTATTAAATCAGCCCGAACCGACAGGAAAACAGGCCTCTTCCGGCGATAAACGCCGTTCCGCCTGAACAATCCTGTTGTCGTTACATTTAAAATCCTTTATAATTCAGCCTTCTCAAAATCACATCTCATGCGCCTGTAGCTCAGCTGGATAGAGCGTCAGATTCCGGATCTGTAGGCCGGGGGTTCAAGTCCCTCCAGGCGCACTTCTCTTTTCTTCCATTAATATTTCAGACAAATGATTTAGTCCAAATTTGGTCAAGTGTTAAAGCCTGTTGAAAAAAAGAAATTATTATTCCTATAATCAATTGTCTGCATAAATACGGGAATCCTCTTCCCCTCACCCAGCCTCTCCCACTTTGTGCCGGCGATTGCTAACCGGCCAAGGGGAGAGGAGACAGGTTCTAATTTGATGGAAATTACATTTTTAGGGGCGACGGGGACTGTTACCGGGTCGAAATACCTGATTTCGGATGGAAAACAAAAGATCCTGGTCGATTGCGGGCTTTTTCAGGGATTCAAGCAATTAAGGCTGAAAAACTGGGCGAAGCTTCCGGTGAATCCGAAAGAGATTGATTCGGTGATTTTAACGCACGCCCATATTGACCATAGCGGGTATCTTCCCCTCCTTATAAAAAACGGCTTTTCCGGAAAGGTCTATTGCAGTCGGGGGACCCGGGATCTCTGCGCCATCCTTCTGCCCGATAGCGGCCACCTTCAGGAAGAGGAGGCGAGATACGCAAACGAGCATGCATATTCCAAACATTCCCCTGCATTGCCCCTCTATACACGGGAAGACGCGGAACGGTCTCTTGGCCGACTTTTTCCGGTCGATTTCGATCAGGAAATCAGCTTGGTTGGGGAGCTGAAATTCAGTCTGTTTCCCGCCGGACATATTGTCGGCGCTTCCCTGGTTCTTCTGAAAAATTCAAAAACCTCCATTCTTTTTTCGGGTGATCTGGGAAGACCGAACAGCCTGATTATGAACCCACCAACGACGATCCGCCGGGCTGATTACCTGGTTGTAGAGTCGACTTACGGGAATCGTCTTCACGATCCGGCGGATCCGAAAATAGTATTGGGAGAATGTATTAATCGCGCCTTCCAAAGAGGGGGGGTTGTCTTGATTCCGTCTTTTGCCGTTGGCCGCGCACAAGCGATTCTTTACGCGATTCATCTCCTCAAGGCCTCCGGGGCTATTCCCGATATTCCGGTCTACCTTAATAGCCCGATGGCCATAGAAGCCACCGAAATCTACTCCAATCATCAGAAGGAGCACCGGCTGACGCCCGCCCAATGCCGGGAAATGTATCATGCCGCGCAGTTTGTCAAAAGCGGGGAGGAATCGAAGCGCCTCAATGCCCGGCAGGGGCCGATGATTATCATTTCCGCGAGCGGAATGGCCACCGGTGGACGCATTCTTCATCATTTGAAAGCATTTGCCCCGGACGACCGGAATATGGTTATCTTTGTTGGATTTCAGGCGGCGGGGACCCGAGGCGAAGCAATGGTGAATGGCGCGAAAATGGTCAAGATTCATGGAAATTATGTTCCCATACGTGCGGAGGTTGTCGCGATTCATCAGCTCTCCGCGCATGCCGATTATGGGGAGATTATGGCCTGGTTAAGGCATTTTGAAACCTCCCCGAGAGAAACATTTGTGACTCATGGGGAACCGGCTCCTGCTGACGCACTAAGGCATCGAATTGAGGAGGAGTTGAAATGGCGTTGCCGAGTGCCGGAATATCTGGATCATGAAACGCTTAAATAAAGAGGAGTCATATCATCCATGACATCATTTGAGATGGGGCTGAGAGGGGAATTCTTTAATCCGGCAACGTTCTCTGGGGCTGTTTTCTACTGGTTTGTCTTTTTGTTCTTCGCATGGCTCGGCGCCAGGGCGATCGGGTTTGCTGCAAGACAGATTCTTAAAGTTCAAAGGGGCGATCAGGACCTGATCGACGAGACCACGCTTACCTTTGTCACGCAACTCGGCCAGATCGGCGCCTATCTGCTGGCGATGACCCTGTATGCGCACCTCATTCCGGCCTTAAAATCGATCGGCACGGTGCTTCTCACCGGAGTCAGCATTGTTTCCGTGGTGATCGCGATTGCGGCCCAGAGCACACTGGGCAATCTGATTTCCGGCATCTCCCTTCTTCTCTACAGACCGTTTAAGATCGGCGACCGGTTACAGGTTTATGTCTCCGATCACCTGGAAACCGGGGACGTTGAAAGCATCACGCTTGGGTATACCATCCTGAGAACCTTTGATAACCGGAGGATTGTGGTCCCAAACAGCGCCATGTCGAACAAGATTACGATCAATCTTACAACAAAGGACCCCCGTTTAATTGTCACGGTTTCTTTTGGAATCAGTTATCAGGCAGACATCGAGAAGGCCAGGGGGATTCTTCTCAACCTTGCTAAAACCCACCCGCTGGCACAGGAGGTTGCAGATTGTCCGGTCACCGGCTTGGGACAGTCGAGTGTGACATTATCATTGAGGGTCTGGTGCGCAAACGCGGCGGAAGGAAAACAGCTGGAGTTTGATCTGTATGAGAAGGCCAAGAACGTTTTTGACCGGGAAGGGATTGAAATACCCTTTCCTTATCAGAATGTGATCCTCAAAAATAAAGAAGCGTAAATAAAAAAGGGAGGCCTGACGGCCTCCCTTACAATTTGATCGTTTGGAAAATGTTTATTCTTCGTTCTCGTCAAGTCCCTTTTCAAGGTCATGGCTCAAACCGGGGACCTCAGCCTCTCCCTTAGCAGGGATCGGCTTGCCGGAGAGCATCGACTGCTGGTACGGTGAGGAGGGAATGATCCCCTTACCTGCGTAGAGCGGTTTTACGCCGTTTTTCTTGACCTTCCGGAGAGCGTCCCTGAATTTAACCAGCTTATCCAGATCGCAATTAGGCACCGACATCATCGCGTCTTCATGGCCGGCTTCCGCACAGAGGGCGATCGTATAGCAATTGGTCCCGCCCCGGATCATTTTCAGCGTGACGTTCGCGTAATGGCAATGAACCCCGACCAAAACGCAGACCTCAATCTTGTTGTGCCAAATCGTCAGGTTCGGGTGGCAGGGGTTGATGACAGATTCAGGATCGATCTTGGGATAGATCGGCCGGTAATCGGGCATTGGAATAATCCGGACTCCCGGGATTTCCTTTGCGATTTCAAGAACTATTTGTGCTTTTTCATTGGTATGCTTGGTCCAGCCCCAGACAATGAGCGGCCCGGGGAAAAGGGTCGGGTTTTTCCGGGTCAACATGGCTGTTGCGGCGGCTTCCATCGCCTTTTCTTCATTGACAATCGTTCCTTCAAGGAGTCCCTGTCCGTCTTCGGGAAGAACAACTCCCATGGAAGCGGCGGAGGGAGGAAGAATCCCTTCAGGGCCGGGAACTACTTTATAAACTTCTGTTGTTGGCATGTCTGCTCCTTCCTGGTATTGATTTGAATAATAATGATGCCAAATAAAGGGTAAATATAGCATGGCGATGAGGGCCGGGTAAACAAAAAAAGACCGGTTTTTACCCCTTCAAACATGGTAAAATAATTCCCGTGACCGATTTCCCTTACCAGTATATCGACCGTTCTGATGACCTTGAAAAAGCCGTTGGTCGGCTCTCCGCCTATCCTTTGATCGGGGTCGATATTGAAGGGGATTCCCTTTATCATTACCGGGACCGCGTCAGCCTGATCCAGATCACCGGAGGGACGGAAAACTTCATTATTGATCCTCTTGCGCTTGAAACGGTAGCTCCGCTTGAGCGTCTATTTAAGGATGAGAAGATCATCAAGGTTTTCCATGGCGCCGATTATGACATCCTCTCCATGCGGCGGGACTTCAATTTTCAGGTTGTTTCTGTTTTTGACACCGCTTTGGCCGCCAGGGCATCCGGAATAAAGTCGTTTTCTCTGGCCCATCTGGTGGCGTTGTTTTTTAATGTAAACCTGGTTAAAAAGCACCAGAAAGCCGACTGGTCGAAAAGGCCGCTTCCTCCCGACCAGTTGGAGTACGCCTGCCTTGACACTGCGTTTCTGCCCGGAATCTATGAAAAGCTTCTTCCGGAGGTGGAAAAAAGGGGGAGAATGGATCAGATGCGGGAGGAGTGTGATATCCTTGCCGGGAAGGTCCCGGTTGGGAGAGAGTTTTCTGCCGATTCCTTCCTTAAAATCAAGGGGGCCCGGGATCTTGGAATTGAAGAACAGAAGATTCTTCGCGAGCTGATGTCCCAAAGAGACGTTCTGGCCAGGGAAAAGGACCGCCCGCCCTTTAAGGTCATTTCAAATGAGGACCTGCTTCATCTTGCTAAAAAGAAACCGGTGAATGACGCCGCGCTGGATGAGGCGTTTCCGCGGAAGAGCTCCCCCGTACACCGGTACCCTCTTCTCTGGATCAAGGCGGTTGCCGACGGAAAGAACGCCCTGGAGCCGCTTCCTGAAAAGATCAGAAAAAAAGGAACGCCGCCGACTCCGGAACAGGAAATGATTTTTACCCGGGTAAAGCAATGGCGGGATGCGCAAGCGGTCCGGGAAGATCTGGAGCCTGCCATGATCTTTTCCACCGATACCGTCCGGGCCGTTTCTATGAAAAAACTGACCTGCCTGGAAGATTTGGCTAACGCCGGTGTATTAAGAAACTGGCAGATTCGCCGGTATGGCGATGAAATTCTGTCGCTATTAAACCAGAACGCCCCGGTCCTTTAGCTCCTTTTCCAGAAGCGCCTCGCCCTGAAAATGAATTGCGTCAATGCCTGCCTTCCTGGCCCCTTCGACATGTTTCAAGACATCGTCAATGAAGAGGCACTCTTCCGGAACCGAGTGGGTTCTGGAGAGGACCTCCAGAAATATCTCCGGATTAGGCTTCAGGGCCCTGAGGGCATGAGAATAAAAGAGGTGGTCAAACAGGGAGATAAAGGGATAGCTGGCTTCGATATATCGGCTGTGGAGAATATTGGTATTGGAGAGGAGCGAGAGTTCATAGTTCCCCTTGCATCGCTCCAGAATTGAAAGTGCTTCCGGACGGGGAGTGAAAATCGGAGAAAACAGCCTGTCGAACTGAGAGAGGGTGATATCGCCGTCAAACTTGCTGTTAAGCCAGCAGACCAGTTCGTCGGGACCGATATCCCCGTTTTCAAACTGCATAAAGTAATCGGACTGAAAAAGGTATTGGAACTGGCGATTTTCCGGGACTCCCAGAGATTTCGAAATCGGCCCGGAAGCTTTCCGGAGATCAAAGTCGAGGAGCGTGTTTCCAAGATCGAAAATCAGGTGATTGATCGTCATTTTCCTTCTTCTCCAAATATGGTCAGGACCCCGGAGTAGTTATGCCATAGAGTATCCCCGCAGGGCGTTGAGGCCATTTCAGCGTAACTGAAGAAACCGATCAGGGGGAGCTCCCCGAAATATTTTCGTATAAGGCCGGTGTCGACATTTCTTTTCCCGTAAAGAGAATTGCCCCGTCCGCAACAATTGATGTAAATTCCAAAGCGCGGAACAGCTCCCTGGCTGCTGAAACCCTCCGCCAGGGCAGAGATCATTTTTTCAGTTTCCTCCATGGCCCGGCGGGGATCTCTCACCATGAACGAGACAATTTTCCCTTCTTCCACCCGGTCGCTGATGTTCAGGGTCCCTTCTTCCGAATCCACAGAAAGGATATTCCTGACGACATAATCTATTTTATTGAAAGAAGTATCGCAGGGATTCACGCTCAAGCCGAGAAAAACCAGACTTGCGGCGTTTTGAATTTCCTCCGGTTTGTGGAGCCTGTTTTTAAAGAGGTCTGAAAAAAAATAAAAAGCGGGTTTCCCGCTGATTTCGTAAATCGTGTTCCCCTTGGCCCGCGTCACCATGAGAGACTCTCCGATCGGATGACAGGCATGGGCCACGCCGGACTGGGAGAGCAGGGTGCCGCCCATCCTGAGGCCGGTCAGGGAGTTGGATTCGACCGATTTCCCGAGAAATTGAAAAGTCTCATTCAGAGTTCCCTCTTCGGAGGCTCCCCCTCCGAGAATTTGCGGACGGCCTTTTTTCTTCGTGTCCGGCACCCGGCTCTGACCTGTTTCGAACAAGCGTCCGGACGAGGAATCGTTCTCCGCCATAGCGCTGATGAAGGAAGCATAAAACTGATTGAAGTCGAAATTGAAAGTGTCAGGAAACAGGAAGAGCGGGCCTGTTCCGGTCAAATCCTCGTGAAGTATTTCAGCCAGTTCCCGTCCGGCGTCTGAATTTCTGTCAAAGATATTTTTAACCAGGAAGGTCTTCGGTCTGATTTTTTTTGACTTGAGAACAAGAACCGCGATTCCCGGGCTATTTTCAATTTCTTCTTCTCCCGTTAATACGCCGTAGGCGCTGCAGCCGCAAAGCTGAGCGGGCTTGGTCAACTCATGAAGAATATGCAAGATATGGGGGTAATCATGGTGAAAATGCGAGGTTGCGAACACCAGGGTGAGGTCGGCCTTATGGATGCCGGCCCTCTGCATGGCGGAAGCGGCCGCTTCCCTGGCCGCGAGGTCCGCCTGCCCGTTTTTTGAAAATCCGACCCCGACTTTTAACATTGTAAAAAACGTCCTTCATCGAATCCAGTGTGGCAAGCGCAATCCCAGGCTGGAAGGCCGGGGGTTCTTGAATTTATTTTAAGTCTAGCATGATTCGGAGAGCTGTAAAACTCTAAAATCCAGTTTGATTTCAAAAATGTCCGGATGATATACTCCAGAAATGACATGGAGGCAGGCAAATTGATGGAAATCGAAATCGCGAGGCATTCCGGATTCTGTTTTGGCGTTCAGGAAGCCATTGTCAAGGCAACTGAAGCGGCGCTTCAATCTCCGCTTCCGACCAAAACGCTGGGACCGTTGATTCATAACCCGCAGGAGATCCAGAGGCTCCAGATCGAGCATGGAATTGAGAACGTTCAATCGTTTGACGATTTCAAGAACGGAAATCTGGTCATCCGCGCGCACGGGGTTCCCCCGGAAGAATATGAAAAAGCCAGGAAGAACAA
>DATNMI010000516.1:0-3541 GCA_035602375.1 Nitrospiria bacterium
GGAAGGTTCCAGCCGTAGTTTTTCGCCGCTCTCCCTGATAACAATTTCCCAACCGGTTGGGTAAACAACCCCCGAAGGAGAAGTCCACTTCCCGTAGGATCGGATCGAGAAATCTTTCTCGCTTAATCCCCGGCTCGTCCCGTCGGGCAAGATCGCCGTACCAAAAGAAAATGGGGGGGAATTGTCCCGGTTTCGAATCCGGTAAATCATCCATTCCGTCGAATCATTCACCTGGATGGAAAACCAGTCCCATCCTTCCTGTTCCGGGGCAAGAAATCCCGATCCAAATTCATGATCCATCCAGCTGACTCCGGTGACCCGGACTGTTTTTCCCCCAAGGGTCAACTCCCCGGTCGTCGTCAAACGGCTATAGGAATAGTAGCGGGAAAAATTTTTCCCCTGGGCGTCTTTCGGACTCGTCCCCCTTTTCCCATGTATCACAGGGGGTTTCACCGGCGTCAAGAAGAGCCGGATTGCGGCTTTTTCAGACCCTTCTCCTTCTTCCGCGGTTAGAAAAATCGTCTTCTGATCTTCCCGCGCCTCCCATCGCCCCACCCAGGCATGAAGCCTTCCGATGTCGGCGCCGGCCCTGCCCAGAGTAGCCCGGTCGATCCGCTCGGTTGCCCGAAACTTTTTTCTTAATTCATCCGTGATTGCAAAATTAGCCATAAAAAGGGTATCCGCTTCCCAGGCTGAACGTTTCTTCTTGTCTCTCTTGACTCCTGTTTTTGTCCTGAAAAAGGTCAATTCAAACCCGGCCTTTTCCCCTGAACCCGCCAGATGCCCGGTAAAATACCACCATTCCAGGCGGGACGCTTCGTGGGAGCCATGATCAGCGGGAAAATGAAAATCATACCCTGGTTGAACAGTTTCAGACTCTTTTCCCAAGCCCTCTGCCAGAAAGAAAACCATGAAAATAAATGAAAAGAGACAAAGTTTTCTCAAATTTCCATCCCTACGCCTTGTCCCGTTCATGTTTATTCATAGTGGACCGCATCGGCGACCGCCCCTCGCGCCGCTCTCATTGCCGCGAAATACCCCGCAACCAGGGCCGCGGCCGAGACCCCCAGAAACACCCGAAGCGGAAGAGACCAGGAAAAATCAAACAGGATGGTCCACTGGAACGACTGTTTATTGATCACATAGATCAGGACCAGGGAAAGGCCGATTCCGCCTGCCAGACCGAGAAGATTCGCGATGACCGAAATCCAGCCCGCTTCATAAAGGACCATCCGTTTCACCTGGGAGGTTGAAAATCCAACCGACCGCATGATGCCGATCTCCCGTTTCCGTTCCAGAATGTTTAAAATTAGAAGATTGGCCACGCCGAGGAGCGCAATCAGGACGGTAATCCATTCCAGCGCCCTGGTCAGCGCAAAGGTTTCGTCAAAAATCTCGAGAATCCGTTCGCGGATTTCCCGGTTTGAAATCAATACCGCTTTTTGTTCATCTCCGCTCTGCCCCGCCCTGTTTTCAACGGACGCCGTGATCGTCCTGATTTCTTCCAGAGAGAGACGCTTATCCAGATAGATGGCCAGGACATTAAACCTGGAATCATTCCAGTATTTCCCGTAGAGGGAACGGTCAAGAACGATCCGCCCTCCCTGCGTCGTGTAATCATAAAAAACCCCTCCGATCAGGAAAGAGACATCTCCCTTTGGAGTCGGAACAAGAATCCGGTCCCCTTTTACGACATGGAAACGGAGAGAAAACCGCTCGGAAACCAGAACTTCGCCTTTTTCCAGGACCTCTCCCATGGTTTTATTGAAATCCCCGCTTGTTAAGAGGTAATGGCTGAACAGCAGGTGCGTTTGTAAATCTCTTGCGTTTAATATGGCCTCTTCGTTTCCGTAAGGAATTCTCTCTTCCCTGTACCGGTCCACCCCCGCAACCCCATGAATCTTTTTAATCTCGCCGGCCATGGCCTCTCTCAGAAACGGGCGAGGGCCGGTCCCGCTGACCCACCCTTCCGATTCCACGACCAGGTCGGCCCGGATCGTCTGGTGAATCCACTCTACAACCGTCGACCGAAAGCTCTGAATCATGACCGTGACGCTGATCCAGAGGGAGATCGCGGCCATCAGGGCTGATATGGCAACAGCGCTCCTTCCCGGAGCGTGAAAAAGACCGGCTCCCGACACGCGGAGAAAAAGAGAATGGCGTTTGAACCGGGCTGATTCCAGAGCAGAATAAACAAGATAGAGGAGAGGGACGATCAGAAATGAAAGGCCGATCAACAGCGAAAATCCCGAAAGGTAGCCGAAAACGGGAACTCCCCTGACCGGAGGCGCCAGAAATAAAATGGCCCAGATCAGGATCAGCCCGCCGCCAAACCCGATATATTTCCAGGAAAGGGAGGGGAGCTGAATCTCCCTCACGCGTAAGATCGTTTCTCTGGGCGGGGTTATCGACGCTTCACGCGCGGGAAACCATGCGGCAACCAGTGAAACAGCGGTCCCCATGAAGAGGCTTTCAAAAACGAGGGAGAGGGGAAAATCAGATTTCCGGGCATAGGCCTTCAGGTAGAGCGAGGAGACGGTGAGAGAGACTGTTTTTAATACAGCCCCGGAAATTACCCATCCCAGAAGAATCCCCGCGCCGGAACCGATGAGGCCGAGCGCCGCCGCTTCCAGGAGGATTAAACCCTGAATTTCTCTTCCGGTGACCCCCAGCGATTTTAAAATCCCCAACTCCACCTGGCGGCGGACCACCATGGCCGACAGGATATTGAAAATCAGGAACATCCCGACCAGAACGGAGATTTCACTCAAGGCTTTGAGGTTCAGATTAAAGGAACCCAGCATCTGGTTGACCATCTCGGTCCTCTGTCCCGAAAGACGGACCATCAGGCCGGGAAGAAGGCTCGCGATTTCCCGCTTGAGATTTTCCGGAGCGCTCCCCTCTTCGATCATGAGAACCGCTCGGTCAAGTTTCCCGGTTTTATGAAAAAGGTCCTGGGCGGCGGCGATATCCATGAGGATAAAGTCTCCCCCGAAAGGGGCCGACCCTTTCTCAAATCGGAGAATGCCGGCCACGGTTCTGGTTTCCTGTTTATTTTCAGCGCCGATCCCAACTCGGGAGCCGATCGTCAGACCGAGCCGGGCCGAAAGATCTTCTGAAACAAAAAGAGCTTCCGGATCAAGAAACGTCCGCGGCGAAACAGTCTTTCCTTCCTTCCCCGCGATCGCATATGCATGAAATCTCCCTGCCTGGAAGAGATCGATACCGGCCGCCATGACTTCGGTCTCTTCTTTTCCATTTCCCGTCAATCCAACCGTCTGAAAAATCATCGGCATCCAGTCGACCACCCCGGGATGGCGGTTCAGGAACAACAGGCGCTCTTCCGGAAACCCTTCTTCTCCTCCTGAAATTTCAATCTGGCCTTTTCCGGCCACCTGCTCCACAGTCCTTCGAAAGGAGTCCCGGAGCGTCAAGACAGCCGAACCAACGGCAGAATAAACCGCCACGCCGAACGCGACCCCCAGCAGTGTCACAATCAGGTTTAATCTGATTTTCCTGTAATGGGAAAAGCTCCATGTTT
>DATNMI010000520.1:0-1329 GCA_035602375.1 Nitrospiria bacterium
ATTCATATCCTCCTGGTGCTTGCCATTATTACCGTTCTGGTCAGCGTCATTCAGGGCCGGAGAGTCGTATAACTCCGGGGGAGAGCGTCAACCCGATTGACACCCAAAAAAGGTCAAGCTGAAATGAAAACAAGCAGACTGTTCGCATTTATCCTGATTGCGGTGGGAATCGCAGCTTTTGCCTATCAAGGCATCGACTTTACGACAAGAGAGAAAACCATCGATCTGGGTCCCGTCCATGTGATGACTGACAAGACGAGGACCCTTCCGCTTCCGCCGATCGTGGGAGCGATCGCTTTGGTGGGCGGTATCGTGTTGCTGGTCATGGAAAGCAAAAAGGTTTAAGGCAGAGGCGAAGAATTTCAACAAAGAATGAGCTGTTTTGACCAGACACAGATGAGTCTGGATGTCATACTGGGTTTTACAAAGTGTTTTTCAAATGAAAAGGAGATTTCAAATGAGTAAATTTAAAAGAATGAATAAAATCTTTTCAGGAGGGCTGTTTGTTTTAATGGCTGGAGCCCTGTTGACGGGGTGTGCTGATAATATTTTAGGTGGCGGCGGCTCCCCTGCTGGAGGCGGTTCTGCGGGTCCTCCCGTCGTTACATCGGTCAACCCCGCGAACGGAGCGACAAAAGTGGCAATCAACAGACATATCACGGCCACCTTTAATAAGGCAATGAAGCCCGCTACCCTTAGCAGCGCAACATTTACGGTGACAGGCCCCGGAACAACTTCCGTTTCGGGATCGGTTTCCTACAGCGGCTTGACTGCGACTTTTGTCCCCATCAATGCTCTTACGGCGAGTACAGGTTATACGGCGACCGTAATGACCGGTGCCAGGGATCTGGCAGGTGATCCCCTGGCCAGTAACTATGTATGGCACTTTACCACAGGCACTCTGGTGGCCCAGGCGCCTGTCTATCTGGGGTCGGCCAACTCATTCGTTGTTCTGGCCGGTTCCACGGTGACAAATACCGGACCTACCATTCTAAATGGCGATCTCGGATTGAGTCCGGGAGTTTCAACTTCCATAACAGGATTTCCGCCGGGCATCGTAAACGGCGTCGTCTACTCGGGCGTGACCTCTCCCGCAGGCCAGGCTAAGATCGATCTGACCAATGCCTACACTGATGCCGCCAGCCGCTCGACAGCACCCGTAACGGTAACCGCAGATTTAGGCGGAACAACGGTTTATCCCGGATTGTATGTTTCAGGTTCTTCCATGGGGATCACAGGAGACCTGACCCTTGATGCTCAAGGCGATTCAGAGGCGGTTTTCATTTTCCAAATGCCGTCGTCCACCCTTACAACCGCAGTTGGCAGCCC
>DATNMI010000010.1:0-1060 GCA_035602375.1 Nitrospiria bacterium
GATATATTTCCGTTCTTGAGAGTGGCTCTGGACGGGTCCCATTGCACAGAAAACGGCGTCTTGTTTTGAATTGTGACCTGAATCGCCGTAAAATAGGAGGAAAAATTAAATTGATATTTGTCCCGCTCCTCAGACTGGAACCCTGACGTATAGAGCGGTTTGATTCGGACGATTAGCTTTTCCACGCTCCCTTCGCCGGATTGCCCCTGGATTTCAGCCGCAGGGTTGATATACGCGGCATTGTCCGCACACCCGGTGTAGAAACCGCCCGTTAATAACAAAACCGCCATCCATCGATAACTCGCCATTCGAATTCTTTCTCCATTCAGTTTTCAGGAATCTTCTCAAAATTACCGGATAATTTCAACGAAGAAATGCGGCTCGGTTACTTTATCCTTTTCCCGGGGATATCATGAAGTGTTTTATGTCTGGTCTATTCTCCCTATTCAATCTAAAATAACAGATTGGGATTTTCTCAAGGCTCATCCATAAGGGACTGAAGCGATGATAACAAATTTAATCCTGCCTCTCATCATCCTATCAGGGATTCCGGCGAATGCCGGTGAATTATCCGAACCTTCTGTTCCCGATGTTGTCTTGACCGTTACCCGTGAAACCTGGCCGATCGCCTTGAGCGCGGAGCTCGATATCCCCGCCTCTCCTGAAAAGGTCTGGAAAACGCTTGCGGACTATGATCATCTCCCCGATTTTCTGCCCAAAATGAAAACCAGCCGGATGATTTCACGAAGAGATCATAATGTGGTTGTTGAACAGAGCTCTGAAACCCGGTTCTTCTTTTTCAGGAAAACAATAGCCGTCACGCTAAATATCCTGGAGAAGCCGATTGAAGAAATTGCCTTTTCTAACCTGGACGGAAATATGGAGCTTTTCTCAGGAAAATGGCTTTTAAAAGGTTCAGAAGATGGTAAATCGACCCAGCTTCGCTATCAGCTGGAGTTTAAACCGTCGTTTTTCGCCCCCCGCTGGATCGTTCGGCATACGATTGAACGGGAAGTTGCGGAACAGCTTCAATTGATTTCAAAAGAGGCGCAAAAGCGAT
>DATNMI010000016.1:0-10260 GCA_035602375.1 Nitrospiria bacterium
GGGTCGGACGTTCGCCGTCCTCTAGGTATGTCTGTCGTGGGAGGACTCTTAATTTCCCAGCTGGTGACGCTCTACATCACTCCGGTCATCTACCTTTATTTCGAACAACTTAAAGCCTTCCGCTCCCGCTAATCGTCTAACCAAGATAGGCGGAGATGACTCTGGCATCCCTTGAAAGCGCTTCCGGCGTTCCCTCGATCACGATTTTCCCCTGTTCCATTACATAGGCATAATCGGACACTTCCATGGCGCTTCTTGCAAACTGCTCCACCAGGAGGAGGGTAATTCCCGCCCTCTTTAATTGAATCAGGATTTCAAAGAGCTCTTTTACAATCACCGGAGCCAATCCCATGGATGGCTCGTCGAGAAGAATCACTTTAGGGTCTGACATCAGCGCTCTTCCTATCGCAAGCATCTGTTGTTCTCCCCCGGATAGTGTGCCGGCCAGCTGTTTTCTTCGCTCTTGAAGTCTGGGAAAGAGTCTGTATATTTCTTCAAGTTTACCTTTAGATTTCCTATGAAAGCCAAAGAATTTAGGCAGGTTTCTGTAGGCGCCTAACAGCAGATTGTCCTCAACTCGCAAGGAAGAAAATACTCTTCTCCCTTCCGGTGAATGGGCCAGCCCCATTCTTGCGATCCTGGGAGCGGGGATCCCTTGAATCTCTTTTCCGTCAAGGATGATTTTCCCTTGGGTCGGTTTCAGGATTCCGGAAATGGTCCTGAGGGTGGTCGTTTTCCCGGCCCCGTTGGCTCCGATGAGCGCAACCACTTTACCATGACCGACTTGGAAAGAGACCCCCGATAGCACCGCGCTGGTACCATAACCGGCGTGGAGATTTTCAATGGCAAGGATAGAATCTTTTTTATCAAATGGAGTTGATGAAAACTGGAGCGACTTTCGTACCTCGCCCAGGTAAGCTTCAATGACTCTGGAATTCCGCTTGACCTCGTCGGGGGTTCCATCCGCAATTATTTTTCCGCCATCAAGCACGGTCACCCTGTTACAGAGCAGATTGACCACATCCATATGATGTTCGATTAGAATAATGGTAATGCCGCTTTGATTAATTTTACGGATAATTTCAATTTGCCTGAGAATGTCGGAATGGGCCAGGCCCGCGGCAGGTTCATCCAGAATCAGAAGCTCCGGCATTGTTGCCACAGCTCTGGCGATTTCCAGCATTCTCTGCGAACCATAAGTCAGGTCTTTTGCAGGCGCTTGAGCCTCATTCTCCAGACCCACCAGCCGGAGAAGGGCCAGTCCCTTTTCCCGGGCCTTGATTTCTTCCCGTCTCGAAAAGCCGGACAAGACAAGGAAAAGCGGCGCGCGGTATACGCCTCGAAGGGCCACCATGACATTTTCGAGCGCGGTTATTTCCAGGAAAAGCTGCGAGGTCTGAAATGTGCGGGAAACCCCGCGCCGAGCGGCCTTGAGGAGGCTCCCGGGAGGGATCTGTGTACCCGCGAGCAGAATCTTTCCCTCCGTCGGTGAATATAGGCCGGAAATCAGATTGACAAGGGTGCTTTTGCCGGAACCATTGGGCCCGATGATTCCATGAATGGTCCCCGATTCAATATTGAGCGTGATCCCGTCTACGGCCCGGATTCCTCCGAAATACCTTTTGATGTTAATCATTTCCAGAAGTATTCCACTTCTTCGCTTTCCCGGAAGAACCTCTTCCTCGGGAGATGAGCGGGGGAGGCGAGGAGGCTCTATGCGGAAGAGGCTGGAGAGGTAAAGTCCTACGGCCCCCATGATTCCGTTGGGAAGACCGACCACCACCGAGAACAGGAGGATGGCAAAAATAGCTTTTCTCCAATCTTCGGTGTTTTTAATCAGAAACCCTCCCATCATCAGAAGAGACAATGCGATGAGAGGGGCGCTGTTCTGAAACGTAAGGCGCTCTTTCCTCCTTGCGCTCCTCAAACCAGAGATGACGGCAAGAACAAACCCTATGAATGAAAACATTTGGAAAAAAAATCGTTCTGAAATGAGATTGGGAAGGAGCACAATCAGCGTCGCTCCGGCCATAGCGCCCCAGAGGTTTTTTCTTCCTCCCAGGACGATGCCAAGAAGAAGGATCACCATGAGTTCATAGACAAAAGTTTGCGGTTGAAGGTATTGAAAGTTGAAGGCATAAAGTCCACCCGCAAGGCTTCCCACGGCGGAACCGAATGCAAAAGCAAGTATCCTGTAGCGGTGGGCGCCGACCCCCATCGCGTCGGTGGCCATCGGAGAATCCCGAATCGCCTCAAAAGCCCTTCCCCAGTGGGAAGAGAGGAGATTTTTCATGCCGAGCCAGACAAGGACGAGAAAAATCAGGCAGAACCAGTAAAATCCGCTGGCGGATAACGGGTGCCCAAATAATGGAGGCCGTTTTAATTGGAGCCCTTGCGCTCCCCCTGTCAACCATTCAAGTTCGTTCAGGGTGGTTACAGTCAAGGCCGAAAAACTAAGCGTGGAGAGCGCAAACTGCGGGCCTTCGAGTCTTAATGCTGGATAAGCCAGAAGCCCGCCAAAGACCAGGCCGGCGAGCAGACTGGCGCCGAGGGAAGGGAAAAGACCGAATCCGAGGCGGGTAACGCAAAGTCCGGAAGCGTAAGCGCCGATCCCTAGAAAGGCGGCCTGAGCCAGGTTGACCTGTCCCAGGTAGCCGACGCTGACGTCTAGTCCGATTAAGAGGATTCCGTAGATGGCAAGCAGGGTAAGGAGGCCCAGAGCATAGGGATTTCCGATAAAAAGAGGAACAGAGGCAAGAAGAGCGAGAGCGGCAATCTCGGCGCCGCCCAGCAAAAGCAATCGTTTCAAATCAGACTTTCCTGATAACCGGTTTCCCGAATACGCCGTTGGGCCGGAGGGCCAGGGCCAGGATGAGGAGCGCCAGACCGGGAACTTCCCGCCAGCCGCTCCCGATATAAAAACTGGTCAGACTTTCCAAAGTCCCCAGGAAAAGGCCGACCAGAACAACCCCGAAGCCTGAATCGAGTCCCGCCACAACGGCCACAGAAAAGGCCTTTAATATAAGGGCCGAGGCCATCGTGGGCCCGACAGTCGTAATCGGTGAAACCAGAATTCCAGCAAGCGCGGCTGCCATCCCTGATAACGCGTAGGAGAGCATGATTGTTCCCCGGGCGGAGATTCCCATCAGTTCCGCAGTGTCCCGGTCAGCGGAAACCGCCTCAAACGCCTTCCCCAACAAGGTTTTCCGCTTAAAGAGCTCGATCAATCCCATCAAGCTGAATACCCCCGCTGCAACCGACAATTCTACCGGGGTGATATTTACACCAAGAATATGGATCGGGGATGAAGAAATCGGAGTAGGAAAAGGGCGGTCGTCTCTTCCCCAGATGTTTTCGGCAACCGAGAAGAAAAAAAGACCGAGGATAATGGTCAGAAGAATCCATCCTTCGTTCCTTTGTTCCAGAGCAAGCCTGACGGCCGCCCGCTCGACAAAGAGACCCATGCCCGCGCCAAACGCCATTCCCAGAGGGATCATGAGCCAGTACGAAACCCCCACATTCTGAAGGGAAAGGCCGAAGAAGGCCGAGAGCATGACCAGCTCGCCTTGGCCGAAATTGATACTCTTGCTGGTTGAATAGGTGAGTTGAAAACCGTAGGCAATGAGCGCGTAAACGAGGCCGATTAAGGCCCCGCTTACCGCCATCTGGGCAATAACATCCACGGCCTATCTGCCGTATAAGGAAAGGCGCCGCCTGTCAGTGTCGCTGGCGAAGATTACCTGGCCGTCTTTCACCATTCCCATCACGGCCTGCTCTCTGTGAAAAGCCTCATGGCTGTCTTCCCTGGCGGGGTCCCAACGGGAAAAGGGGTGTCTCCATGTGGAAATGACTCCGCGGACAGGTTCATTTAAATCTTCCAGCGCTTCCTTGATTTTATGAGTATCGGCGCTTTGGGCCTGTTTCACGGCCGCGATAAATATCAGGACGGCATCATAACCTTGCGCGGCTGAAACGGGAGACGGAATCTTGCTGACTTTATAAGCCTTGTGGTAGCCTTCGATAAAACTTTTAATCCTTGGCGTAATCGGTTCTTCAATAAAGGTTTGCGGCATCAATGTTCCATTGCCGTTCTGTCCGGCATTGTCAATAAAATTTGACATTGAAAGCGTCCATCCGCCGATCAACGGGGTCTTCATTCCCATTTTCGCCATACCGTTCGCTACCGCGGCCAGTTCAGGCCCTATTCCCCAGATGAGGATGGCCTGGGCTCCGGTTGACTTTGCTTTCAGGAGCTGGGCGGTCATATCCTTATCGCCGATATTGAACTTTTCCGTGGCCACGACGGTGAGTTTATTCCCCTGCTTCTGAATCTGATCCATCAGGTCATCCCGTCCGGAAACGCCGTAATTGGTCGAATCATGCAGAATAGCCACTTTGGTGAATTTCCGGTTAAGGGCTTCTTCAATCACCATCCCTGACTGAATTCCGTCATGGGCGGCAAACCTGAAGATGGAAAGATCTTTTGCGCCGGACTTGTTCCACTGCGTCATTGACGCCGAACCGGCCGCCGGAGTGATAATCTTGGTAATTCCCTTCTCCTGCAGGTATTTGTCTCCGGCCAGAACCACGCCGGTATTGACCGTTCCGATGACTCCGGAAAGGTTGCTCATGGAGGCCAGTTCCTGGGCGATCAGAGCCCCCCGTTCATTTTTTGCCTCGTCATCCCTTTCAATGACCTCTATTTTCAATTTCTTGCCTCGAATTTCAACGCCTCCCTCGGCATTAATTTCAGAGATTGCCAGCATGGCGCCATCGCGCATCGAGGTCCCCATCGGAGCCGAGCCACCAGAGAAGGGCCCCGTAATGGCGATTTTAATCGTATCTGCCGCGCTGGCCTCAAATGCAATGGACAAAAGGCATAGAACCAAAAGTAAAAGTTTCTTCATTTGCTCCTCCATGATATTTTTTAATGACTTTTAACGGACTATTGATGAATTAGGAGGATCATAACGGCATGGAGGATCTTTTTCAAGACAAATTAACCGATAGAGCGATGTTAAAAATGTTATACTCCGATGCGCTGTTAATACAAGTTTCCTTGTTTTCACGGAAAAGGATATGGGAGAATCGGTCCAATGAAACGGTTTAATGAAAAATCGATCTGGCACGCGCCTCGCCTTGACCATTTTGAAACCAATGAAATATCTTATTTTGTCGACGGCGCTTCGCCAAACTGGATTTCGACGGACAGGCCGGGAGCCTTTATTTTGTCCAATATCAACGGTAAAAACACGTTTTCTGATCTGAGTTCGATTTATGGCCGGAACTTCGGGCTTGAAGCCTCTAAAGCGCTTTGTCATGTTCAAACTTTTCTTTCGAATGCAGCAAGGGCCGGCCTTATTTTCGATCAACCCTTGTCTCGATCCCCGTACCCGGGAAGAGAGTCGCTTTTAAAAGGTCCTTCATTGAAGGAATTCTGGATTCATACCAATAATTCCTGCAACTTGACCTGCTCCCATTGTCTGGTCTCCTCATCTCCGGAAGGGGATCCGGGATTGCCGGGGGAGCGTCTCAAACGAATTATCGACGAAGTCATAGAAATGGGGGTCGAAAGATTTTATTTCACGGGCGGGGAGCCCTTTCTTCGAAAAGATATCTTCGACCTGATCCGGTATGCCACCGAAATAAAGGGGAAAGAATTAGTCCTTTTAACCAACGGACTCTGTTTTACCGGAAGCAGGTTCGAAGAATTGAAAACATTGGACCGTCAAAAGGTGAGGCTTCAAATCAGCATCGATGGGGCCAGGAAAGAAACGAATGACCCGATTCGGGGTAAAGATACTTTTGAGAAAATTCTGGAAGGGGCGGCTCGCGTCAATGAGCTTGGATATGAGACCTCTCTCGCCTCCGTAGTCACCCGGGAAAACTGCGAAGATCTTGCCGGGCTTCCTTCCATTGCCAAAAAAGCAGGTTCGAAATCGATCCATCTCATGTGGCCGCAAAAACGGGGCCGAATACTGGAAACAGGATCGAACGGATTTCCGGGTGTCAAGGAACTGTTTCAGTTGGTCAAGGAGATCGCCAAACGATGCAGGGAGGAGAATGTTCTTTTCGATCAAATGGAGTCTTTCAAGCTCCGGGTCAACGGGCTTCCGGGGATAAAATACGATCTTGGAAACGCCTGCTGGGACTCTCTTTGCCTCTATTCCAATGGCCATCTTTATCCTTCTGCTTCTTTTGCCAATCATCTGAAACTGGATATGGGCGACGCTCTGGAGTATTCCATCAAGACGCTATTTGAAAACAGCCCGATTGCCCGATATTTCAGGTCGGCCTCTGTAGCCCATAAAAGGGAGCTGGCGGAAGAGCCCTTCCGGTATTTTACCGGCGGCGGGGATATTGAGCAGAGCTATTTCTATTCCGAAAATGCAACCGGCAGGGCTTCGATCGAAGCCGAAGACCCGTATTACGATCTTTACGTCGAAATGATCAAAGAGGCGATGGTCATCCTGTCCGAAGCGGGGAAATCCCGAATCAATTTGAAGTCGGGGTTTAACGCGCCTCTCATTTATCACGCCATGGGGGAAGGCGCCGTCTCCTGCGGAATTGACGGGCCGGGAATCGATCCGGATAGAGAGGTTGCTCTTCTCCATTCCAATTGCGTACTCTCTTTTAACGTTGAAAAGACCCGCAAGATGGTTCAGGCCTTTTATGGAAAAGCGGCGGAAGAGCCCCAAAGGGAACTCTGCTGTCCGACGAATTTCGATCCGGATGAGATCAGCCATATTCCCGAAGAGGTGATTGAAAGGTTTTATGGATGCGGTTCTCCGGTTTCTCAGGCGTCAGTCAGACCGGGAGAAACTGTTGTTGACCTTGGTTCGGGCGGAGGAATTGACTGTTTTATCGCCGCGAAAAAAACCGGCCCTGCGGGGAGGGTCATCGGGATTGATATGACGCCTTCGATGCTGGAATTCGCAAATCGAAACAAAACCATCGTTTCCCGAAACCTCGGATATGAAGTTCTGGAGTTCAGAGAAGGCTATCTTGAAGCCATCCCTCTGGAAGGCGGAACAGCCGACCTGGTTACTTCCAATTGCGTGATTAATCTTTCACCTGACAAAAAAATAGTTTTTTCAGAGATGTGGCGGGTGCTTAAGGACCATGGGAGGGTCGTTGTTTCGGATATCATCGCTGAAAATCCGGTAGCCGCCAAAATGGCGCTCAATCCCCGGCTCTGGGGTGAGTGTATTTCGGGGGCCTTGACGGAGGAACAATTTCTTTCTTACCTGGAAGAGGCCGGATTTTACGGTCTTGAAATCCTGAAGAAGGGATTCTGGAAGGAGGTCGAGGGCAACCCGTTTTATTCCATGACGGTCAGGGGGTATAAATTTGAGAAAAGAAAAGGATGCGATTTTATCGGCCAGACAGCGGTTTATCCTGGGCCGTTTAAAGGGGTCATGGATGAAGAAGGGCACTATTTTCCGAGGAATGAAGCGGTCGAGATCTGCACCGATACTGCCGCGAAATTAAAAGAAGCGCCCTACAAAAGTATTTTTTCCGTCCAGGAGCCCGGATCGTATCCCACGCAGATTGAATCGTCGGGACGGTGCCTCCCCGGAACTGAAAATAGCCCTCCCTGCTGTTAAGAGAAATCAGCCTTGGAATCCCGGGTACTGATTATTTCATCGTTGACTCCATTATGGGATGAATACCTGCCGGATGTACCACGGGATGACGGTAATACTGACCAGCTGTTCGGTTCCGTCAAACAGACCGCTGAATTCCTTCATCGTCACATGGAATTTATTGTTCTTCACCCGGTCGATACCCGCCGGAATGCTCTTTACGACATCGAGGCCCTGATCGACCCGGTAGATCCGGAAAAAGGTCGGGTTGGGCCCGCCGTGGGTTTTAGACTCCGGCTTGGTCTGGACAGGGGCCTCCTTCTGGTACTGTAGGCTAAAATCGATCACTCCGCCTGACTTGTCCCGAACCTCCCACAGGTCGGTTCCTACTCCAAAATCAGAGTCGCTGGCTTTGAAACTCTGCTCGTGCCGGACCTCCGCCAGAGCCGCGTTCTTATAGTCCCCGGGAAGAGATTGCGGTTTGGACGTGAAGACGCGGACGACATACATGGCTGTTTCTCCTGTCTCCGCATGCTTGGCCGGTATAATAATAATCGCGCCGCGCTCGGCTCCGCCCGCTACCGGCACGCCCTCACCGTCCAGATTAAGCGCCCGGTCGCGGAATGTGAGCAGGAGGTTGGCCTCCTTCGAAGGTCCGGATGAAAGAGGGTTGACCAGCCAGGGGGCGGGTATAAACTTCTGGGCCTCCGCTTGCGGTACCCGCAGCGCCACGGTAATCCGGGCCTCTATGTTCTGCTCAACCCGGGTTTCGGCCCAACTGGCCGGTGGCGAAGAGAGGGTTCCCAGGAGAAACAATACTGCAAAACATTGGCGAACCATATTTTCCTCCGTTTCCTTAATATTTTCTGCCCCATAATATTGACATATTTATAAACAATAGACGGTTTCCTGGATTCCCACTTTCGTGGGAATGACAAGGAGAGGTTTCCGATTGCCGCGAAGCCGTCATACCCGCGAAAGCGGGTATCCAATCATGTAATTCGTTTCTACTCTGAAACTGTTAACTAAGTATATCTCTCAGAATGAAACCGGTCAAACCCGGCCAGAGCGGTCATACGAATTGAAGACCGAATAATCAGGTCATCTTTATCTTCATGGCCGATGCCACGGCCTCGCTGAATTCCTCCATTTTGTAGGGCTTGGAAACCCTTCCTACAAATCCATATTTCTTATACTCGGACATGACATGGCTGTCCGAATAACCGCTGGTAACCATCGCTTTGACGCCGGGATCGATCTCGATCAGTTTTTGAATGGCCTCCTTACCGCTCATTCCTCCGGGGACGGTCAGGTCGAGGATGACCAGGTCAAATGGCCGGCCCTGATCTTTTGATTTCCGGTAAATTTCAACGGCCGCTGCCCCTTCCCTGGCGTATTTTACCTCGTACCCCAGATGCTGGAGAATCTGCCCTCCCACCTCCAGAACGCTTTCTTCGTCGTCCATAAATAAAACCTTTCCTTTCCCCCTCACCAGGGGTTTTTTCAATACAAGGGCTGAACCTGACGCGTCAGGGTAGGCGGGAAGGAAGATGGAAAAGGTTGTTCCGGCTCTCGGTACGGAGGCGACTTTAATATATCCCCCATGCTTCTTGATGATGGAGTAAGATGTGGCCAGGCCAAGCCCGCTCCCATTCTTTTTAGTCGTAAAGTAAGGATCAAAAATCTTCTGGAGAAAGGCCTCCGGAATCCCTGTGCCGGAGTCTTTAATCGATATTTTCACATAACTTCCTGCTTTCAGAGGCAGTGCTGATTCTTCCCCGTTTCGATAATCGACATTCTCCGCGACTATTTTTACAACGCCTCCCTCAGGCATGGCCTGCTGGGCGTTAATCACCATATTCTGAATGACCTGGATGATCTGTCCTTCATCAATCTCCACAGCCCAAAGATCGTCTGGAATGATCAGTTTGGCCCGGGCATTGGTTCCTCGAAGAACAAATTGCGCTGTTTCCTTCAGGACATCAACAATATTTTTCATCTGCTTGTTCGGCGTTCCTCCCTTCGAAAAAGTCAGCAGTTGATTCGCCAGCTCTTTAGCCCGATGGGTGGCATTTTCCGCTTCGCCAAGAATTTTACGAACCGGATCCCGGGGATCGGCGGAAATCTTTGTCTTGGCGAGAAAGATATTCCCTAAAATAGCCGTTAAAATATTGTTAAAATCGTGGGCAATGCCGCCCGCCAAAAGTCCGACGGCTTCCAGTTTTTCAATTCTCAAAACTTCCTCTTCCATTTTGCGAAGTTCGGTAATGTCGGTAGAGATCACCAGCGCGGATACCGTTTTCCCGTTTTGTTTAAGAGGTATGAGCCGGCATAACCACCGGGTGGGACCGACCATGAGAAGCTCAATCGAATGGGGCTTTCCGGTTTCAAACAAGTCATTCACAAGCGCCTTGTATTCTTCACGCTGTTCAATCGATATGAATTCCAGGGCATTCGTTCCGAGTATATCCTTCACGGGATATTGAGGCAAAACCCGATTGAAAAACAAGATGGTACAGTCCCGATCGATAATACATATTCCATCGGGTGAATTTTCAATGAGAATCTGATGTTTTTGATCGAGATCCCATAAGAGGTGATTTCTTGTCCTGGCGGGTGATTGATCCTTGACCCGGGCCCTGCCTGGAGCCGCAGATTTCAATTTTCTCTCTTT
>DATNMI010000021.1:0-15384 GCA_035602375.1 Nitrospiria bacterium
CCGAAGCGGTGTCAGCTTCAGCGATGGTTCGGCGGCGAGAAGCGCTGACGGACCACAGATTAGCTCGGCCCGTTGGGCGGCACTACTCTGCGGTAGTCGGGTCAATGACCGAGGCGACTTCGGAGACCCGGTTTGCAGGGAAGCCTCCTTGCTGCGCATGATCCCGAATCATTTTTTCGTTCGGTGCGATGTAAACGCAGTAGATCTTGTCGCCAGTAACGTAACTTTGGAGCCATTGAATCTGTGGCCCCATCTTGCTTAGCACGCCACACGACTTCTGCGAAATGGCTTTGAGTTCTTGCGACGACAACTTCCCGGCCCCGGGAATTTCACGCTCAATCACATACTTTGGCATAGCACTCTCCTTATCAATGATTTCCGGCCGAGCACCATACTCGCCGGCCCCACTTGCCACGCACGTCGTGACGCCCAACATAATATTAGATGCAAAATGTTGAAACAAAATTTGGCATCTTCATCACCCCCTTTTTGGTTAATTAAAAAATTTATACGATGGGTCTATTCCGTTTTACGGGTAGAACTATAACAGAGGGATGTTGCGAAATTGTTGCGGTGGCAAACCGCTATTTAAAACAGGAGGTTTTAGCCGGAAAAGGGACCTGATATTAAGGAAAAATCAGAATGCCATTTCCCGATATTAAGGTAAAAAAGGTTTGAGACCGAGGGGTTATAGTTTTTACTGGAACATGGCTGGAAGCATTTCTGCCACCATACGGACAGAATCAGCGGGAATTTTCGCCAGCCGGGCATGTTCATATATCAGTTCAATATTAGGCGCTTCATATTCACAATACATCTTCCCTTCATCAGCTGAATAATAAGTCCTGACCCACTTTACGTGCGGCAAATCACCCGCGACCTTCATGGCTTGCTTAAATCCCGCCTCCAACTGGGCGTCGGTCATCTTTCCAACGGTTCTTTCGATGATAAATTTAGGCATGGTTCCTCCCTTTAGCTTAACCTGATTTTTTTCATAATTTCCTGGTTGCCTGATTTTTCAGCAAGGAATACGGCTTTTTCGAAATAATTTGAGCTTTCGGATTTTTTACCCCTTTTTTTTAAGACCTTACCCATCCTGTAGCAGGCCAGAGCTTCGCTTCCGGGGTCATTCATGCGGGACCGGAGCTCTAGAGCCCTATGCGCAGATATTTCAGCCTCTTTATACCTCCCAAGCGCAAGGAAGGTTTCACAGAGACTGGAGTGAACATTTCCTTGCGCTTCCTTATCCTGAAATGATTGCGCAATTTTCAATGCCCCAAAACTGGTTTCAAGTGATTCTTCCATAAGTCCTGTCTCGCGGTAAATGACCCCCAGGGCTGCCAGAACAGCTCCTTCGGCTACACGGTCCTTTTTCTCCCTTGCTAAACCTAGCGCTTCACGGTAATAGGGAACGGCTTCCTTCGATCTCTTCCCAATCCAGAGAGATTGACCTATTTTACTAAGAAGTGAGCGCTGGGGCTCGAAAAGAGCCTCTTTCCGGTAGTAAGAGAGGACGGTTTCATAATAATGGATCGCCCTGTCAACGTCTGGAACGCCTCTGATCATCAAGTCCCCCAACCGCGTGCAGATCTCAGCCCATGAAGTATCATCCGCGGCATCAGAGAATAGAGCGGCCGCTTCGCTAAAACAGGATGAGGCCTGGCCGAAATCTCCTGTTTTTTCAAAAATAATTCCCATTCCCCTGAGGGCCTCTCCTTCCCGGGATGTATTTCCCCCCATCTCTTTTGTAATCTCAAGTACAGACTGGTAATACTTTAGCGCCTCCTGTGTATTGCCCATGGCCAGATAAAGCGATGCGGCTTCGAGAAGATAATGAATTTCACCGTGATGGTCGCTCTCTTGCCGGAGCAGTTCGAGGCCTTCAAGGGTGTTGTCAATGGCCTCTGCAAGATTCCCGGTCAATCTGCATATCCTGGAAAGAATATTGAGTGTCCGTCCCTCGTCATTTCGATCCCCGATTTTTTGGAATTCACGACGGGCCTGACGGTAGTATTCCATTCCTTTGTCGTAGTTTCCTATACTGGCATAAATCTGACCTAAATTATGGAGATCTCCTGCTACTCCCCTTCTATTTCCCATCTCTTCATGGAGAGTGAGAGCCTCTTGATTGGCCTGAAGCGCTTTTCCCAATTGGTTGGAATGCCAGTAAATAAAACCGAGCTCCCTCAGGGCGACCGCTGTTCTTTCTCTGTTGTTCTCTTTTTTGAAAAGCTCCAATGCCTGTTCAACCAGATCAACGCCTTCCTCCCATTGCTGAGTCGCATTGCGGATATTCGCCAGGGCCAGATAGGCATCTCCAATCTCTACAGGATCCCCCAGTCGTCTGGCAAGCTGGATCATCCGGGAGGCCACCTTTTCACGTTTTTTAATCTGGCCAAGTTCATCCAGGATCTTTTCCTTCACCTTACATAATGAAAGATTCTGCCGGTATCTCTCTTCGTCATCGACAAAGATGGCGCCATGGAGTGCGAAAAGCTCTTCGGCCTGTTGAATAAAGATTAGCGCCGTCCTGTAAGCAAAGGAGCGAAGAGAATCCAGTGCAGCCTCTTTCAGGTAATGAAATGCCTTTTGCCACACTTCAGACATCAGATAATGATGAGCCAACTCCTGATCTATCCCATCTCCGGAAGGTCCTGTTTCAAGCGTATGGGCCACCCGGAGGTGAAATGCTTTTTTGTGACTGAACGTTAAAGATTCATATATGATCTGGCGGATATTCTCATGAACAAACCGATAGGTCCCCTTTAAATGAGGGTCTGCCTGGATAAAACCAACGCGAATCAAGTCCTCAAGAACCATTACACTTTCCATCTTTTCGGGCAGAATCAATTTTTTCAAGAAATCCTGCGTGAACAATCGGCTCAGGGTGGATAGGAGTCCCAGGATTTTTCTTTGATCCGGTTCAATCCAGTCCAACCGGGAAAGGATGATTTGTCTTATTCCATTGGGAATTTTCCATTCTATCCTTTCCATTTGATCTGCTTTCGGGGAGATCCATTTTCCTCTGGCATTGATTTTCAAAATTCCTTTTTCCAGGAGGACCTGAAGAAACTCCACGATAAAGAGCGGATTCCCCTGGGTGCCTTCAAAGATCCGCTTGGCCAGTTGTTCCATTTCGGGAAAGGTTTGATCTCTAGCTTTCATTTTCATAAAAAGGCCGGCCAGGGCCTCATTTGAAAGATGTGAAAGAAGGATATTCCGGGAGGAAATTCTTTGTATCGAGGTCAAAAATTTTAAAAAAAGAGGTTTTGAGGAAATCTCTTCGGCTCGATAGGTCACCAAAATCAAGATTTTTTCTGTGGAGACCTGTCGGACCAGATAGGTTAAAACTTCCAAAGTCTCGTCATCGATCCAGTGCAAATCGTCCAGGAATAAAACCAGAGGAAATTGAACAGATAGGGCAATTAAAAGCCGGGTAAACGCCTCAAATAAACGGTGTTTTTCTTGTTCCACCGGAAGAGGAGGGAGGATCGGCACATTTTGACCTGGAATCAGTTCCGGAATAATCTTACCTGCACAGGTTAGCCAGAAAGGTTGTTGGGAGAGAAGAATTTCCCTTCCGGATCCTTTAAGAATCTGCCGAAAGATTTCAGTAAACGGTTCATACGATAGTCTGAGAGGAGGAGCATAACATCTCCCCACAGCCGTCAGGAAAGAACGTCCTCTTGCATAAAGCAAAATCTCTTCACAAAGCCGGGTTTTACCGATCCCAGGTTCCCCGCCAATAGCCACAACGCTCCCTTTCTTGCGAAGGGCTCCATTGAGATGGGAAACCAGCAGCTCCACTTCGGTCTCCCTCCCCACAAATGAAAGCCTCCCCAGTGAGTAAGGAGCTCTACTGTTTTTTTTGACTGTAATGGGAGATCGCGGGGTTTTGTCAAATCCCGAAACCCGTCTTCGAAGAATCTGTTCATGCAAATGAATGGTTTCTTCCGAAGGGGAAACCCCTAACTCCTTTTTTAACGCTTCAGAGCATTTTCGGAAAAAAAACTCCACCTCATTAAAATGACCATTAAGATAGTGGCACAACATCATCTTCCGGTAGGCTTCTTCATGGCAAATATCGGAAGAAAGGATGGCTTGGCAGGATTCGATCGCCGAGGGGTATTGATTTAAAAAGAGATGACTTTCTGCTTTGGCAACTAAAATGTTATGACGGACTTTTTTCCAATGCCCTCGAAGGGGGCCGATCCAGTCTGCGTCCGGTTCATCTGCAAGAAATTCCCCCCGAAAACAAAAAAGAGCTTTTTCATAATAGTCGATGGCGTGTGCCCACAGTTCCTGTTTTCTCACCTCCTGACCCTGACGATAAAATGAGATGACATCATCTGTATCCAGGCGGGTATGCGGCGAAGAGTTAAAGGCATATCCAGTTCTCTCGGTTAAAATATAACTGGAAAGCCTTCCCTGACGAAGATCAGGCTCCAAAATCTTTCGAAGTTTAGAAATTGAAGAGCGGAGAGATTTTTCAGCTTGTTGAGGTTCTAAATTGTTCCAGATAATGTCGATAATTTCTTCAGATGAGAAGACACGACCGGGTGCCGTCAGGAAAACTTTGAAAAGAGAACGGGTTTTTTGCCGGTCCCAGGCCTTTGAGGGTAGTGGGTTCCCATTTATAAAGATAGCGAGTGGTCCAAGAACCTCAACCCTTAAAGGAAATTTTCTAGAAAGAGAAACCTCCTTTTTTTTAGAAAATTCTCTTTTCATTATCTTGAAAACCTTTTATCTCAATATTGACCATAGTCATATTCGATGATCATGCCTTTTTTAAGCTAAAAAGGCAAGGTCAGGTCATCTTCATAAAATTGGATTCCTCCTCTGTTTTATTATTTTAGAATTGTTGCAACTGGGGTCAGAATGGAACCATCCACACTTATTGGGATTAAGGATTGCCATTTGTAATCGAGTATCGGACAGGATAGCCCAAGCTCGTGGAATACAGGAAGTTATTTGATTGAATTTAGGGACATGAAAGTTTCTTTTTTTTATAAAGAAAGGGGGGTTGCCCCCCTTCATTGTTAACGAGTCAAACTACTTTAGAAATTTGGGATCTTGATAAATCATCAAATGAGCATACGGGGTCCCATCAAACATGATATAGGTTCCGAATTTTCCAGGAAGAGTCGGTAAGCCGCTTGTTTTCGAATCAACCGGCCAAAAGACCATCCAATGACCCGGTTCTTTCACCTTTTTTGCTCCCGGTTCATTTTTCATAATAATTTTTCCGTCCTTCTCAAAATGCCATCCCCCCTTGGCCATATAGGCAATTCCGGGAACAGTGTTGGTCGGTTTTGGCGCTCCACTCATCAAATCGCTAACCCACTGAGTCGCAGCCGCATCATTACAAATTGGATCAGGAACCGATTGACCGTCAACATCAGGGAAGCAGGTAAACCCATTAGTCCCCTTTTTTCCTTCAACCATTTTTCCATCTTCTCCGGGAACCATAGCGGCGGCATCTTTAGCTATTTCTGGGGGTGCGGCACTTAAAGCAAGGTTAATTAACTCCTCTTTAGACATTCCTTTTATTCCGTTTTTGGATGAACCATCCATTTTATGCCCTTCATCGGCCAACAATATGGATGAAAAACCAAAAACAATCAGGATAATTCCGAGTAAACTTGAGATAAGTTTCATTTCTCCTCCTTATGTTTAAGAGATTATGTGATTTATCTATCTAAAAACTTACCGGTGAGGCAGTCCTATTCGTAAGCGACTTGGACCAACTCAGCTGGCTTTTTATATCTAAGAAAACTTTGAACCACGGTTTTTGGGAGGGTCAAAAACACAGTACTCTTTTCATTTTCAGAAAGCAATGAGTATGCTGTCGGATACCATTTCGTAAACCGACGTGCGAAGAGCGATCCTTCATGGTTTGCTGAACCGCTTCAGATGCAGCTGAAACAAATACAGCAAATTTTGGCATATCACCTCCTTTCCGAAATTTTTACTCTGGAGCACTTTCTCCCAAATTTGTCTTTTTTGTCCCTGGAAAGCCATTATGAAAGAGACCAGGTCTCTTAAGGATAAGTCAATTATGTGGGCTATTGAGGAAGCGGAAAGTGTGCGGAATCGCGCTTGTAATCGAGTATCGGACCTGATAGCCCAAGGTTGAGGAGTTCAGGAAGTTTTCCGCAGTAATCCGAATTTATGTTTTTGGGTCATGGAATTATACGAACGAATTAGGCGAACTATTTTTCCGTATACCCGAAATTAACAAATTTACTCCTTTTTGTCTGCTAGGTTCCATTCGCGAAAAAACGGAAAGGCGTTAACTGCGGAATACTGGAATAATCTGACAGGTAATACTTTCAGCCCCAAGTAAATGTAGGGGGAAAAGCAAAAAAATACCCAGGAAGAATTCGAGTTCTCCTGTTTTTGTGATCCTTGGATATTTTATTATTCATAGCATTTGAAAGGGAAGGAGGAAGGATTTGTTTCCCCATTTTCGATGTGCGGGAGAAGGATCGGTTTAATCGCCTAACCTCCTAATTTTTAAAACCCTTTTTACCACTTCACTAACCTCAAATGCCCTATATGGTTTTTTAAGACAGTCTGAAAACCCGAAGGCTTTAAAATCTCCCATCGCCGGATCATTGGAATAACCGCTTGAAACAATAACGCTGACATGAGGATCAATCTCCTTTAGCCTTCGAAGAGTCTCAACGCCACCGATATCTCCCGGAACAGTCAGGTCTGTAATGACGACATCAAAGGGATGACCGGAATCCTTAGCTTTTTTATACATTCCCACAGCCTCTGTGCCGTTTTTTGCAAGATCGACCTCATATCCTAAATGCTTGAGAGTCTTTTCGGCAATATGTAAAACACTCTCGTCGTCGTCCATCACGAGGACTTTTCCTCTTCCCCGCGTCATCGTTTCATTTCCTGCTTTTTCCAGAGGGGCAGGGGCCTGGGAAGAGGCCGGTAGGTAGATAAAAAAGTTGGTTCCAACTCCTAAAGTGGACTTTGCGGTTATATAACCATGATGCCTCTGGATTATGGAATAACTAATCGATAACCCTAATCCACTCCCTTTTTCCTTGGTCGTAAAGTAAGGATCGAAAATCTTAGAAAGGTTTTCTTTTGAAATCCCGGTCCCCTGATCTTGAATAGAAATGGACAGGTAATTTCCATTTCTTATTCCCATTTCCTGACCCGCATGTTCTTCCATCACCAGGTTTTTGGCTTCGATCCGAATCGTTCCGCCCAACGGCATAGCTTGTTTAGCATTAATAACAAGATTTTGAATGACCTGGTTCATTTGACCTTCATCGGCTTCTACGGGCCAGAGACCCTCCTGAAAGAAAAGTTGGCTTTGGACATTTGAGCCCGTGAGAGCAAAATGGACAGAATGCTCGATCAGGCTCTTAATAGACAGGATCTTCTTGACAGGCGCTCCCCCTTTGGAAAAGGTGAGGAGCTGCTGTGAAAGTTCTGAGGCACGTAAAGTCGCCCTTTCGGCCTCGTTTAATCCGCTCAAAAGCTGATCCTTCGAATCAAAAAAAGATTTGGAAAGGGAGATATGGCCCAGAATGACGGTCAAAATATTGTTGAAATCATGGGCTATTCCTCCTGCAAGAAGTCCCAAAGACTCGAGTTTTTCCATCTTCATGTGGTCTTCTTCCCGGCTCTTACGGTCCGTAATATCGGTAGAGATTCCACATACAGCGTAAACCTCTCCCTTATTACCCAATAGAGGAAATTTTACGGAGAGGTAATCATGCAGACCGTCGTCATGCGGAACAGTCTCATCGAATTCTATCGGACCTTTCTTTTTTATCACCTCTTGGTCGTTGGCCCGAAGCTTATCCGCAATTTCAACAGGGAAGACATCATAGGATGTTTTCCCGATGATATCTTTTCTTGAAATATGGAAAAGGTTTTCGTAATTTCTATTTATAAGTAAATACTTACCCGTCAAGTCCTTCATATGTATTACGGCTGTTGAGTTGTCGATAACCGCCGCCAGCCTCGCCTCGCTCTTGCGTAGGACTTCTTCGGCACGCTTTTGTTCCGTTATATCCCGGCTAATCCCAAAAAATCCGGAAATCTTGTTCTCATGATTCCGAAGAAGGCCTCTGGTGGTCAAAAAGATATGATCCACTCCATTGATCGTTATTTTATTTTCAGACGTCTCTATTTTGCCAGATTTCAAGGTTCTCTGGTCGAACTCTTCGAATTTTCGGACAAATTCAGGAGAGAAAAACTCTGACATGTGTTTTCCAATAATTTCTTCGGAAGATTTTCCAAGAAATCTGGAGCCACTGGAGTTGATCATCAAATAACGGCCTTCAAGATCCCTTAAGTGGATTGCGTCGGTCGTCCCATCTATAATGGATTGTAAATGATGATAGCTTTCCTGCATTTTATTTTCAGCGGACTTCTGGACTGTAATATCTGAGACAGTGGCTACAAATCCGATCTCCTTTCCGTACCCATCGGTCAAAGGAGCGGTCTTAATCAGAACAGGAAATCGTTCGCCGTTCTGGCGTCGAAACTGTGTTTTGAATTCAGATGTATTGCCAGTAACAATTCGACTCTTAACACTTTCCATGTTATTCTTTATTTCCTCAGGAGCCCAGTATGGAAAAGGCGGGGTTTTTCCCAACAGCTCCTGCTCAGTCCAGCCGACCATCCTACAGAATGCGGAATTGACATAAATTAACTTCCCCGTTAAATCTACCGCCGCAACCCCAGCCAACATCGCTTCCTCAATCGGTTTTCGGTAAGCATGTTCTGTGCGAAGCGTCTCTTCAGCTAATTTTCGATCAGTAATATCCCTAGAAATTCCAATAACTCCGATTATTTTACCAAGATGATCCCGATAAGGACTTTTCGTTGAGAGAAATGTCCGCGGCACCCCTTCGATGTTTACCTTTATTTCGTACGTCAGAGTTTCTCCGGCGTGAATAACCCGGCGGTCGGATTCTTCGATCTCTTTCGCGGTTTCCGGAGGTAATTCAAGTATGGAATTGTCCTTACCGATGAGCTCCTCTGGTGATTTGCCAAAATTTCGAGCGCCAACCTTATTTACCAGTAAATAACGGCCTTGCAGATCTTTGATGAAAATAGTGTCTGTTGTTTCTTCGAGAATCGCTCGCAGAAGATTTGCTTTCACATGAAATTCTTCTTCAGCCCTCTTTTCCATGGTATGTCCTAAGTATCTTTAAACATTACGGTTAAACGATAAAACCCACGACGGGGCCTTTTGGCCCTGTATATGGCAACGCTACAGGACGGGAAACTTTTCAGCATTGTTTAATTGTAAGCCAATTTATCATCAAGATACTGTTTTGGAGGATTTAATTCAATACGGAAAAATCATTTGGCATGGAACAAAAAAACATGTCAGGTAGTCAGGACTCATTCCCGAAAACAGTTATCGATTGTCCTTTGGAATCTTCATGGTTTTTGATTTTTTGTTGATGCTGGATTACAGTTTTCCGCAGTTATCCGAACTTAATTTTAAATCTATGGAATTATGCGAACTTACACCGATTCAATTGAAATTTTGGAAATAATTAAAGGAAAGGCAAGACCGGGAATTTTTCTCGTAGTAGGTTGTTACACTACATTGTGCGACGCTATAATTTTGCGGGCGGGGAGACGCTCGTGAAAGCCGGGCCCCAGTGGAGGCCTCTTCCAGAGAGCAGGTTACATATCAAGCGTCCCAGAAAATTCCAAAATTGAGGATTACTGGTATCTATCTGCAGGCAAACTAAACCATCCACTTTTGATCAATATTTCTTGGATTTTGTAACACAAGGACGGGTAGAAAGTAGTTCTAAGCTGAGGTTTCTGCTTTAAGGTCTTAACTCAACTGTCCGTGGAAACGAGGTAGAACCCATGGGAATTCCAGGGAACAAAACGAATTTAAGCGATGCATACGTGTACAGCGTTCAAGATGAAACAACACCGATTTATCCCCAGGTGACAGTTCCCGCGCTTCAGCGAGCGACAATTTCAAGTTTTCAGGTTTCACCAACCGAAATTGATATATCGTTCTCAGTAAACGGTAACAGCGTAAATAACGGCTGGATTTGGTTCTACGATAGTAGCAATGTATATATAGGACGTTCCCCGTTCTTTCTTGATTCATCGAATGGTGCGGTATTTGGAGGATTAAATTTGGGAAAATCATTCAATAATGCCGATGGTCAGAGCAATTCTATAGTATTAATAAATGGACAACTTATTGACTCACATGGCAATACAGTTTCTAACTCTGACTTTAGCCGAATTGCGCTTTGTCGTTTAGTTGTGATTGACGGCGCTCAGTATGTGGCAATCGGAAGGGGCTATACTGACTACGACTACATGGCAATAAGCACATTGCAATGAAGGTACACCTAACAGCGGTTTCGACATGGATTCGTGGGTCAAGCCCACGAACCAGCCAAACCAGCTTTCTTATGCAATTTCCAGTTGTAATCGAGTATTGGAAGATAGAGTCCGGGGTTGCGGAGGAAGGAATTTAGATTATTTTCTTTTGATCTTAAAACCAATCATTTTTTTCTTGTGGGTGGGATTGGACATAAGCTGACGGATCGCCTCAAATACAACAGCAAACTGTTGATCGTAGTTTTTCTCGAGTGCATCAAGTTTACGAACCAAATCCTTATGTGTGGTAATCATCTCCCTGAGCCGTACAAAGGCGCGCATGATTAAAATATTAACCTCTATTGCACGTTCTACTTTTAAGAACGCTGGAAAGCATTGCTACGCCCTGCTCAGTAAAAACGTATGGCAAATACTTACGGTGCCCGCCCCGACGAGGTTTTAAGGTCACAAATTGTGATCTTAAAGATTCATACTCATCTTTCGTTAATTGGAACATAAAATCAGTAGGAAACCGTTTAATATTTCTCTTCACCCCTTGATTAATTGCCCTTATCTCGACACCATACAGCTCAGCTAAATCCGTATCAAGCATGACCCTATGGCCACGAAAAATCAAAATGGACTGCTCTATGCGTTCTAACGGGATAAGGGACAGTTTTTCTTTCATTGGACGGGGATCATATCAAAGACAGTGAAAAATGAAAATAGGTGAACTAATGGCCAATGGAATATATACCATTAAATCGTAAAATTATTGAGGATTCCCGTTCGTAACCTTGAATGGAATGGAGAGTGGGAAACTTGAAGGGTAGGAGGAAGTTTTCCGCAGTTATCCGAACTTAATTTTTAAATCTATGGAATTATGCGAACTTATCCAAAATTTTTTCAATTTCCTTAAAAGGCCCAGATATGGCGAAGCTGTCATGTAGTGCAAAATTAAAGCATTCTTTTAAGAAAAAAGTCAATTTTTGAGTCGTCAAAAGGCATTTTTTACGACCTAATCTCAAGAATCGCACCCTTTTTGACGTGCTGATACCGTGAACCTGCTAATCGAATTAATTTTAAGACACTGAAATGTCTTCATCGGTAAAGATTTCCAAAGTTATCAAAAAAGTAGCAGACGTCTGGCGTAAAACTAGTCTGACCTAAAATAGAAGAATCTTCTGTCAAATTGGTTCTCCTGGAGACGATAACCCTCTCTTCAAAGAGCTTTTCTTTTACTCTTTCCAGATTATATTTAAAATCCTTCCAAGTGTTTTTCTCATACTCATTTTTACACGGTTTTTATATGTTTTCGGTCAATTTTTACACTATTTTTATTTGTATTGATCAGCTTACGACGTATAGGATGGCACATCATTTTTTTGGAAACATTAAAAACCGATATAGACTTTCCGCATTTTTATTAAAGACACTCCAGTGAAGAGATTGCCTCGTTAAAGAGTGACATAAATAAAATAACAGGAGGATCAAAATAAAATGATCGCTTATATGTTTACGAAGTTCATTCAAAAGCCCTGGTTGTTCTTGTTCGTTCCAGGATTTCTGGCCATTTCAACTCTAGCGATTGCAGGGGAGTCGGCAGATCCCGGGGTATCTCATCATGATCATCAGGCGATGATGATGGATATGTCCATTCAGGAGCATGGCAGTCCTGCAGTTCCTCCCCCGGGTGTGGAATATCAAAAAGCAGGCACAGAGCTGATGAATAGACTGATGGATCGTCTCGATGGCGAGATTGAAAAAGCAGGAGGAAATTTGGGAGGATACACCTCCTCAGCCGATGCTCACGCCATGATGCAGGGGATTCCTCTTCGTATTAGCTCAGAGGAGTCGGTAAGAGAAGGGGGAAAATGCCCAACAGCGGCTCCGGTCAAGACATTTGATGTTTCCGCGATCAACATTGAAATTACGATTAGCAGGTTTCTCGACTATTTTCCCGGATATTTGTTTGTTCTGACAGACGATCTTCCAAAAGTTCGTGAAGAAGAAAAGAAAAACAAGGAAGCGAGAAAGAGTAGTGAAGAGTTTCCTCCCGCTGCTGTTTCAGTGGGCCTTCAGGGAGATCTGATTCAGCCCCTTGTCATTCGGGCCAATGCCGGTGACTGTGTGAAGATTACACTCCGTAATCAAACCACCGAAAACGAGCCTGTCAGCATGCATATCCATGGTTCGAGTTTTATCATCAAGGCGACAGGTCAGGCCGCGACCATGGTCAACAAGGATTCTTTAGTCATGCCGGGCAAGAACCAGGATTTTGAATGGTATATTCCCGCTGATGAACCGGAAGGGGGTCATCATTTCCATAGTCATGCCACCCGTGACCAATGGTCAACAGGGATGTTTGGAGCGCTTGTGGTCGAACCGAGAGGATCATCCTATCTGAATCCCTGGAATTCTCAGGCATTAAAAAGTGGTTGGATGGCGATGATTCATGATTCTAACGGGCACGATTTCCGGGAATTCGCCATTTTCTATCATGAAATCGGAGATGAGGTTTTCCGTATCTTAAATAAAAAAGGTGAAATGCTCCCTCAGCGCGATCAGTTTACCGACACCTATCGGCCGGGGGGACGCGGGTTGAATCTTCGGAGCGAGCCTCATGGAACCCGCCTTGCCCTTCAGGGGGAGCGGCATGGGATTCATGACGAATCAATGGGTTATGGCTCCTATACGTTTGGAGACCCAGCCACAACAGTCCCCCGATCTTATCTCGGTGACCCTGTCAAATTTAGAATGATGGGTGGCTCTGAAATGGTTCATTCCCATCATTTGCATGGCGGAGGAGACCGCTGGCCCAGATCTCCTGAAGCGGTGACGAAAGCGGAATTTAATTTTGCCGCCACCAGTAACGGGACAGGGCCTGTGAAGTTTCCAGCGATTCGGACCAGCTCCGAAAGGCTCGATGTTCAAGCCCTTGGCGCCGCTGAATCATTCAACGAAGTTGTTGAATGCGGCTCCGGCGGATGTCAGTATGATGCCGGGGATTTTGTTTTTCACTGCCATATTCCTCAACATTATGTGACCGGAATGTGGGGCTTCTGGAGAGTTTATAATTCACTCCAGAAGGCGGGAAGTCAGGATGATATCATGCCACCGCTTGCTGAACTTCCAGACCGCAAAGGAATGATGAAAGCGGCAGTCGATTCCACCAAGCTGATTGGAACGACCGTCGATTGGTTTGCCGGACAGAAATATCGAATTTCTGCGGATAAAACCGATTGGAAGGCCAATCCTCCTGTCGTTTCAATTAAAGACTGGGTGGGAATGCTTCTTCCGACGCAAGGGTTGCCCGGCGGTACGACAGATGAACACAAACAGGCTGTTTCTCATGATGCTTCCGTTCTAGACTGGAAATGGGATGGGAACAAGGCGTTAAATGAACCCGAAACCAGGCAGGTCTGGGTCAACTATAAATCTTCCGCTCCGGGTGACCGTCCAGCTGTGCGATTTGATCCCGCTACAGGAAAACTCTCCTATCCTCATTTGAGGCCGCATCTTGGCAAGAGAGTCCCATTTTCTCCCGACCATAATCCTGCGCCATTTCTGGAGCCGATCCGGTTAACGAAAGAGGGAAAACTTTCTGCCGAACCTGCACAGCCAGGTGAGAATGGACCCTGGAGCTTATGCCCTTCCAGTTCTCCGAGGAAGTATTATTCCATCAACGGCATCACGCTTCCGATTACTCTAAAAAAAGCAACGCCAAAGACGCCGGCCATTGTCGATCCGGACGGAATGTTGTTTGTCCTGGAAGATGAGGAGGCGGGGATCCGCAGCGACGATGATAAGAAAATACCGCTGGCGATTCGTGCCAATGTGTATGACTGTGTGGACGTCGTTTACAAAAGCAAAATGGTGGATAACGGAAGGGTCGGTTATTCGAACAAGACGAATATGCACCCCCATTTCTGGCAGTTTGATATCCAGGCATCCGACGGTGTCATCATAGGCTATAACTATGAACAGTCCGTCCGGCCATTTACCATTCTCAAGCCAGAAGATAAAGGGGAAGGCCATGAACATGACGGTCTTCCTGTTCCTCAGAATACCACCCTGACCAAAGCGGCCAAGGCGGGTGACCTCTCCATTTCAATTGCTTCTGCCGTTCGGCATATCAGTGTGCATGAAACCCAGTTTGAAGCGCCCATGTTTCATCCTGGAATCACGATCGGAATCGGCCTGGATGGTGTTGGAGAATTTGAAGCCAAAAGAATCAAAGAAATCAAAGGAAATGAAGTGGTCTTTACAGAGCCGTTAACCCACGATCATAAAATGGGCGCAGTGGCGAGCACCGAGTATATGCGCTACAGATGGTATCCGGACGTTGACTTGGGAATTGTCTTCTGGCATGACCACGTTTTCGGACTCGACGGCTGGGGACACGGTCTTTATGCCTCAACCATTATTGAACCCCCAAGATCCACCTACCATGATCCCTTTACCGGTAAAGAGGTTCGGAGCGGTTTAACGGTTGACATTCATAGCACCGATCCGATCTCTCACCAGGTCAAGGGGAGTTTCCGGGAACAGGTGTTATATGTCATGGATTCAAACCCGCGTACCAGTGAACTTATTTCGGCGGACAACCCGATGAAAGGGAGACCTTCTGTGGATGGAACACCCTCGGCGGTCTATCCCTCGAGGCTGAATAAATCATCGATGGTCTATCTGAATGGCGGCGAAGCAACCACTGGGGGTGGATACGGAATGCGGGTGGAACCTCTGTCGGTCAGATTGGCAAATAATCCGGATCCGTCGGTCCTGTTTTCGAGCAGGGTTCATGGAGATCCCGATACTCCTACCCTTCGGGCTTACCTGGGAGATCCTGTCGTTTTCCGTATGATGGAAAGCTCAGCCAACGAGGTTCATACCTGGCATGTGAGCGGCCACGCGTTTCCGGTTGACCGTTACAACGGGGATGCCATGATGCGAAATACCATCCACCTGACCATCGGTGAGCGGTATGATGTTGTGATTCCCGCCGCCGGAGGCCCACAGAAAATGGCAGGTGACTATATG
>DATNMI010000065.1:0-6879 GCA_035602375.1 Nitrospiria bacterium
AATAGTAAACAGGAAGGAAAAGCCTCCCACCGCGATCGTCATCATGAAGAAAGGAAAGGTGACCACCGCTTCGGACTCAAACGTGCCCGGCACGCGCATCCCTTTTTGAAACCCGAACAGCCGGTTTCGCTCTTCAATCTCGGCCTTCATCTGATAGAGAATCATCCCCCAGGTAGCGACCAGGATATAAAAAAGGAGCGAAAATGCGAAAGAGATCTTCACGGTCAGGGCCGAAGCCGCGAGAATTTGAAGAAAAGTCACCAGAAAGAGCTGAATATAATCCCTGGACCGCTTCAGATTGAATAATTTCACAACCAGAAGAATATTCAGGAAATGGGTGCTCGCCATCAGAAAACTTTTCGAGAGGACAATCGAGTCATAGAGATAAAAAATAAAAGAAAATACAACCGCCACGTTCATCACAATTCCCGGAATACGGTAATCCCGGTATCTCATATTGATGATAAAGCTGGCCGTGATAAAAAGAACAATAATAGCTGAAAAAAGAGGGGGAAGCTCGTTGGTCTGAATCAGCGCTTGAAAGCTGACCAGGGCCATCAGGTGAAACGAGAGGAAAAAGGAGGTCCGAAACTTCATATCGCTATCCGGGCATGACCGCGATCAATATCGCCAGGGTCAAAAAAAAGCGCTTTTCCCCCAGGCCAGCCGCTCCCGACGGACCGGAATGGCGAGATTACAACGGAAGGGGGCGTCGAAAATCTTTCTTTTTTCAAAGCGGGTTCCCCGGAAACGGCCTGAACTTCGGAAAGGAAAGTCAGTATTTCCTTCAACTGCGCTTTTCCGGAGCCTGCGGGAAGATGACGTAAATCGGTTTCAAGGCCCACCTCATATCCCCTGTCGATGAAATGCTTCGCGAAAGAGGCCGCCAGCTCGATCCCTTTTTCAAACCGTTCCGACGATTCCCCGGATGGCGGGCCAAACGAACAGTCTGAAAGATAAATGACCGCCTTTTTTTCATTTTCCAGTTCGGACTCTCTGACTATCAGTTTGTTTCTTTTCGCGGAGATTTTCCAATGAATGGTCCGGGCGTCATCGCCCGGCGAATAGGGACGGAATCCGTAGAGAGAAAACCCCTGCCCTTTGCGCAAAAGGTTTGGAACACCTTCCCGCTCCTCCCTTCTCTCAATAAAGGAGACGTTAAACGTACGCGGAAAGACAATGATCCGGGTTCCCGACGTCTCCTTTTCCCGGCGAAACTTGATGAAAAACCCGAACGGAAACCGCGTTGAGAAAGTAACGCCCTGGAAGGAGAACACGCCTCTTTTGGGAAAGCAGAGAGAATAGGAGCGCTCGACCGGTTTTCCAGCCGCCAGCTTGAAGAAATAGATCTCCCGTCCGAGATCTTCCGGCAAACCCTCAAGACGATCCTGAATGTGGAGGGAAAACGAAGGAGCCATCCTCTTCCGGTTTTTAAGCTGAATTCCGATTTCGACAGGGCGGCCGGCCGTGACCCATTCCGGCATCACCCTGCGGAATTCGATGCGGTTGACGCACGACTCGGAAAGGATACCGGAAATGACGACCATGCTCAGCATCATGGCCAGGATCAGATAAAGGAGGTTATTGCCGGTATTGACCGCCGCGATTCCGACGACCATCATTAATCCCAAAAACTGCAATCCCAGAGAGGTCACAACCAGGGAACGGTCTCGAAACGAGAGTTTAAAACGCCTTATCATGAGGATGGCCGGCTTCCGTTTTGGAATCTAAATAGGCACGGGAATTTCGTCGAGAAGGCTGGATATGCGGTCAAACGCCGATCCCTCCTCCCGCAATCCCTGAGGCTCGTTTGGAATAACCCTGTGTGAAAAAATCAGGGGGACCAGCCGTTTGACATCGTCTGGAATCCCGTAATTCCTTCCTTCAACAAACGCAAGCGATTGAACTGCCCTGAAAAGATAGGTCGCGCCCCGCGTGCTGACGCCGAGATTAAACCGGCCTGAAGAACGGGTCGCCTCCACCAGGGCAAGAATATAATCGACCAGAGGCTCCTCCATTCTAACCTCCTTCACCTTTTCCTGAAGCTCAAGAATGTCCTGGCCGGTGAGGACAGGGGAAAGTCCGGAGACCGCGGTCGAAGTGTCGGGAGAGAGCAAAATTTTCTTTTCATCTTCGGAAGAGGGATAACCCATTTTCAAGCAGACCATAAACCGGTCTAGCTGGGATTCCGGAAGGGGATAGGTGCCGTGGTATTCCACCGGATTCTGGGTTCCAATCACCATAAAAGGCTGGGGCAGGTTAAAGGTCCTGTTTTCAATAGACACCTTCGTCTCGCTCATCGATTCCAGCAGACAGCTCTGGGTCTTCGGCGTTGCACGGTTGATCTCATCCGCAAGAATGATATTTGAAAATATCGGCCCCGGAGTAAAGTCAAACTGCTGTTTCGACTGGTTATAGATGGAGACGCCAAGGATATCGGACGGGAGAAGATCGCTCGTAAACTGGATCCGCTTGAAAGAACAGTCTATCGAGTGGGCCATGGCCTGCGCCAGAGTGGTCTTGCCTACGCCGGGGACATCTTCTATTAAAAGGTGGCCCTTGGCCAGGAGCGTGACAATGGCCATCTTAACCACATTTTCCTTCCCGGTAATGATCTTCTCAATATTGGCTTTCAACATTCCGATTCTTTGATCTACCGCCATGAAACCCTCGCATAACCGGTTGTTTTATCGACACAAATTCATCTTTAACCCCTTTGCCCGTTTTAAAAGTGTATCACCAGTTCCTCCACCCGTCAATTTAACGCTTTTCCTCCACCTGGGCCCTCTATATAATGGAGGGATAAGGAAGGGATCACGGAATGAGAGTCGGACTGACCGGGGGCATTGCTTCCGGTAAAAGCACGGTGAGCCGGATTTTTCGAAAACTGGGGGCGCAAATCATTGACGCCGACCAGATTGCCCATGAGGCCATTTTGAAAGGGAGACCGGCCTATCAAAAAATTGTCCGGATTTTTGGAAAAGAGATCCTGAAGAAATCGGGCGAAATCAACCGTTCACGCCTCGGCACAGAGGTTTTTTCAGACCCTGAAAAACTGAAACAACTCAACAGGATCGTTCATCCGGAGGTCTTCAGGGAAGAGAGAAAACGGGAACGGATTGTCCGCAAGAACGATCCCCGGGCAATGATTCTGTTTGATGTCCCCCTTTTGATAGAGTCAGGCGCTTATTTAAAGATGGATAAAATCATCGTGGTTTATGCCCGAAAAGAAACCCGCCTGCAAAGATTGATGCGGCGCGACCGGCTTTCAAAAGCGGAAAGTCTGCGGCGGATCAACGCCCAGATGCCATTGTCCAAAAAAAGGAAATATGCCGATTTTCTGATCAACGGCGAGGACCCCATTGATAGAATTTGGGAAAAGGCAAAAAAAATCATCCAAATGGTCTGGAAAAACGAAAAGAAACAGGATAAAAAGGTTAAAACCCGGCCTCGTCTGTTGACTTTCCGGGAATGAGTCTTATATTCTAAAACGAATGGTATTTATTTCATCCGCAACCCATCGGAATCATCATGAATAAACAAGAAAAGCGTTCCCGGCCGGTCCGAAAAGCCGTCATCCCAGCCGCGGGCCTCGGAACCAGGTTTCTGCCGGCCACCAAGGCCTCGCCTAAGGAGATGCTTCCCCTTGTGGACAAACCGTTGATTCAGTATGTGGTCGAAGAGGCGGTGGCCTCAGGCGTTGAAGAGATCATTATCGTTACAGGGCGGGGAAAGCGGGCCATCGAGGATCACTTTGATCTCTCCTTCGAGCTGGAGGACGCCCTCCGGGCGTCCGGAAAATCGGACACCCTGAAAAAGATCCAGGAAATCGGCGGAGGGGCCAGGTTTTGTTATGTCCGGCAGGCGCAGGCGAAGGGGCTGGGCCATGCGATTCTCTGCGCGGCCCACCTGATCGGAAATGAGCCGTTCGCGGTCCTGCTGGGAGACGATATTATTGATTCTGAAACTCCGACGCTTCAAAAAATGATCTCCCTTTATGAGCGGTTTCAGGCGCCGGTGATCGGGGTTCAGCGGGTCCAGCAATCTGAAATTCATCAATATGGGGCCATTGCCCCAAAGGCCCTTGAAAAGGGACTTTATCAAGTCCTGGATGTCGTCGAAAAGCCTAAAGCAAAGGATGCCCCCTCCGACATCGCCGTGATCGGACGGTACATCCTGACGCCGGAAATATTAAAAATCCTTGAGGCAACGCCTCCGGGAATCAACGGAGAAATCCAGCTGACCGACGCTTTAAAGACCTTTGTCAAATCTTCTCCGATGTACGCGTTTGAACTCGAAGGCAAGCGGCACGACGCGGGCGATAAGCTCGGTTTTTTAAAAGCGACAGTAGAGTTTGGAATCAAAAATCAGGAACTGGGAAACGCTTTCAGGGAATATCTGAAATCCCTGAAGCTCTAAACCTTTTTAATCAACATTCGAGAGGAACCGACTTGTCGCAATCAGCCGAAAATGAAACCCTGCCGATAGAAGTCCCCGATTTTCTCCCGCTCCTTCCGATCCGGGACATCGTCGTTTTTCCTTACATGGTGCTGCCTCTCTTTGTCGGAAGGGACATGTCGATTAAAGCCATAGAATCAGCCCTCTCCGGCAACAAGATGGTGCTTCTCGTCACCCAGAAATCGCTGGATGTCGAGAATCCGGGACTCAACGACCTCTACGGGGTCGGAACCGTTGGAAACATTATGAGAATGCTCAAGCTCCCCGACGGGCGGATCAAAATCCTGGTCCAGGGGGTTTCCAAAGCCAAAATTCAGGAATATACCGAAACCACCCCTTTTTTCAAAGTCAAGATCCAGAAGATTGAAGAACCGAAGTTTGAGAAAGTCCCCCTTGAAATCGAAGCCCAGATGCGGACGGTCAAGGAACAGCTCGAAAAAATCATTAATTTCGGGAGAATGGTCCTGCCGGACATCATGGTGATCCTTGAAAACATCGAAGAACCGGGACGTCTGGCGGATATGATCGCCTCGAACCTCGGATTAAAAGTCGATGTGGCCCAGGAGCTTCTCGAAACCACCGATCCCCTTGCCCGGTTGAAAAAGCTGAGCGAAGTTCTGGGCAAGGAGCTTGAAGTTCTGAACATGCAGCAGAAAATTCAATCTGAAGCCAAAGGGGAGATGGACAAGACCCAGAGAGAATACTACCTCCGGGAACAGGTCAAGGCGATCCAGAAAGAGCTCGGAGACATGGATGAACGCTCCGAAGAAATCACCGAGTTCAAAAAAAAGATCGAAGAGGCCGGCATGCCAGAGGCGGTCAAAAGGGAGGCCGAAAAACAGCTCAAGCGGATTGAAAGAATGCACCCCGACAGCGCTGAAGCCGCCACCATCCGGACCTATCTGGAAACGCTGACGGAGCTTCCCTGGAGCAAAAGATCAAAAGACCGCCTGAATATCAAGGCCGCCTCGAAGGTTCTGGATCAGGACCATTATGACCTTGAAAAAGTCAAGGAACGGATCCTGGAACATCTGGCCGTCCAGAAACTCAAGGAGAAAATGAAGGGGCCGATCCTCTGTTTTGCGGGGCCTCCGGGCGTCGGTAAAACTTCGCTGGGCAAATCGATTGCCAAAGCCCTCGGACGGGAGTTCGTCCGGATTTCTCTTGGAGGCGTGCGCGATGAGGCCGAGATCCGCGGGCACCGGAGAACCTATGTCGGGGCCCTGCCCGGTAAAATCATCCAGGGGATCAAGCAGGCGGGAACTTCCAATCCTGTCTTCATGATGGATGAAGTTGACAAGATCGGAACCGATTTCCGGGGAGACCCCTCTTCCGCGCTTCTGGAAGTCCTCGATCCGGAACAGAACAACGCATTTACCGATCATTATCTCGGCGTCCCGTTCGACCTTTCCAACGTGATGTTCATTACGACCGCGAACATGGTTCATACCATTCCAGGCCCGCTTCGCGACCGGATGGAAATTATCGACATTTCGGGGTACATCCTTGAAGAAAAGCTCGGGATTGCCCTGAATTACCTGGTGCCCCGCCAGCTTGAAGCCAACGGCATTACTAAAAACCAGATTTCACTCTCCGATACCGCCCTCCGGAAAATCATTTCGGAATATACCCGCGAAGCAGGGGTCCGAAACCTGGAGCGGGAAATCGCGAACGTCTGTAGAAAAGTGGCGCGAAAAATAGCGGAAGGAAAGAAAAAGCTTTATCACATCACCCCTTTGAACCTTCACCAGTACCTTGGGGTTCAGAAATTCCTTCCCGAAGAGGAGATGAAGAAAGATGAAGTGGGCTTAAGCACCGGCCTCGCCTGGACGGAAACAGGGGGAGACGTCATCTACATCGAATCGACCATCATGAAGGGCAAGGGGAGCCTAACCCTGACCGGACAGCTGGGAGACGTGATGAAGGAATCGGCGCAGGCCGCCCTGAGCTACATCCGCTCGATGGGGAAAGAACTCGGCATCGCCCCGGAAACTTTTTCAAGAAGCGACATCCACATCCATGTACCAGCAGGAGCGATTCCGAAAGACGGTCCCTCCGCGGGGATTACGATGGCAACCTCGCTCGCCTCCGCCTTTACCAATATTCCGGTCAGAAAAGACGTTGCAATGACCGGAGAGGTGACTCTCCGGGGAAAAGTCCTTCCGATCGGCGGGCTGAAAGAAAAAATCATTGCCGCGAAATCCCTCGGTATAAAAACCATCATCATTCCGAAGAGAAATGAGAAGGAGCTGGAGGAGGTCCCGAAACATATCCGAAAGGACCTTAATTTCTGCCTTGTCGAAACAATGGATGAAGTCCTTCAGAAGGCTCTCAAGCGGGAGCCGACTTCGTTAAAACCGGCACTGACCGGGCGGAAAAAGAGTTTGAAGAAACCAGCTTCCACATTCCTGGCGGTTTAAA
>DATNMI010000076.1:0-5387 GCA_035602375.1 Nitrospiria bacterium
TTCCAGCCGCTTCCGCCTACCAGTTCGCGATCCGGATGAGAACCATGCTGATTCTCTCCGTCTTGTTCGGAATCTTTTCAGCGGTTGGCGGCGTTCTTCTCTCTTATGCCTATGACCTCCCCTCAGGATCGACGATTGTTCTGCTCGCGGCGGCGGGTTTCTTTATCTCCATTTTCCTTTCTAAAAAAAGCCGCCGGTTCGGTTTCTTCGCCTCTCCCGGAAAATAAAAAAAGAGGGTCCTGAACGGACCCTCCTGATATATTTTCTCCATAATTAAACCTGTTTTACATCATGAAGAGCGCGGTGCCATGGCCTGAACTGGCCATGAAAAAGAGCATCGGAATGGAAAGCATCGTATTGGTCCGGGAGGCGAGAAAGGCAAGCCGCGCAGCCCTGGTTTTCTCCTCCGGCGTCGCAGTCACAAGCCCGAGAACCTTCTTCTGATTCGGCCAGATGATGAGCCAGACGTTCAGAAACATGATCGTTCCAAGCCAGGCGCCCATTCCGATGATGGCGGCCGAGCCCTGAAGCAAAAAGGCCTGAAGAAACATTTTTCGTCCCATTAAAATCGCCGCGCCAAACAACCATGTCGCGAGCGCGCCATATCGAAACCATAGGAGCGCGCGGGGAATAAGATTTTTAATGGCATCTGCCTTTCCCTCAGGCGACGCCGCCTTCATGAACGGAACCTGGATAAAATTGAAATAATAAAGAATGCCGATCCAGACAATACCCGACAGTAAATGCCCCCACCTTAAGAATAATTCATGCGTCATGGCAACCCTCCATTTTCATTTTTTAAAAATCGATCAATAAATTTCTGATGAGATTAACGGCTAAACCAGGGATTTTACGATAAAATAAAGGATCCCCGTTAAAACAAATCCTGAAATGATGGTTCCTGTAATGCTATCGAGCGGATTTTTCATCGGTATTTCTCCTTTCTAGCCTGAAATGTTCAAAATAACTCTCGAGAATAATTGTTCTGTCCATTTTATGGGTACAAAGCGCTGAAATCAACCTTAATCCTAGTTCCCCCCTCTTCCTCCCCCTCAATGGGGAGGGTTAGGGTGTGGGTGTGTCGCTTCGGTACCATTTCTATATGAGTTAACAGGCAACAGAATCTCTCTTTTTTGAGATTAATTTTTAGCGAAAAGGAGATGGGTTATGCAAGATTAAGATAAAATCAGTGGGAAGGGTTCTGCTGGGATTTGATGATATTCTGGATATGCCCTAGATATTCCGGAAGGATCTCCTGGAATTTAACTCCCGCATAATGGTCCTGCCGGCCAAAGTTATCCACGGTCTCCGACCAGACGACTTTTCCGGTAAATTCAATCACCAGAGAGTAATAAAAGACTCTTGTTTCAATCCTGGCCCCCGCTTTCAATGGCACTGGAGAGACCAGCATCACTCCGCCTCCCCCCAAAGTTCTGGTCTGGGTAGGAACCCGGTCCGCTAAGATTTTGGACGCGTCAAGCATCCGCAAGTCGGAATCGAGAGTTGTTGAAACACGGGGAAATTCCCGGGTAAAACCTTCACCTTTTTTATCAATAGAAATTTCCATCATCTGCCTCCCCAATTCGCACATCCACTGTTTACTATAATTATACCACTTGCATGAATAAGCATAACCCATTGATAATACGATGGTAATTTTCGAGACCCCGGGATCAGGGCATAAATCAAATTGACAATATCAGGCGATCATTTATAATTATTGAAGAACCATTCTTTATTCCACGGGGATATGTCCATTTCAATATGATTGCCGGCGCATTTAATTTTTCACAACTTCCGAATATTTTTGAGGGGGTCCGGACAAAAAAAATTACCGGAATCCTGAAACTGTCCCATGGGGGAGCAGTCAAATCGATCTTTTTCAAGGAAGGAAATGTCGTCTATGCATCTTCATCCGAAAACATCGATCGTCTCGGGGACATCCTTCTCAAAACGCACAAGATTACCGCAGACCAGTATAAAACATCGGCCGACCTGATCAAAAAAACCGGAAAACGGCAGGGGTCTATTCTTGTGGAAATGGGGGTCATCACCCCTAAAGAGCTATTTGAGGCCTTGAAAATCCAGATCAGGGAGATCATCAGCAGCATATTCCTTTGGGATACCGACGGTAAATTCGAGTTGGCGGAGGGCGAGCTGCCCAACAACATCATTCCCTTGCCGATTGAGCTGGCTGACATTCTGAATTACACCATTGAGAAACTCGAAAACCTCGAAGTCTGACATACCCTCTGTTTGACACCGCCATTCCATTTTTGTTATGATTAGCACTCGATGTCAAAGAGTGCTAAAGAGAGTCATGGAATTTCCCCGGTTGATTTAAACGACCGGGACCGGTCGGTATTAAAAGCCACTGTTATTTCCCATATTCATTCCGCCCTTCCAATCGGTTCCAGAACCATCACAAAACAATTTGATTTCGGGCTGAGCTCCGCCACGATTCGTAATATTATGGCCGATCTGGCAGATCTTGGGTTCCTTTCACAACCTCATACCTCCGCGGGGAGAATTCCGACTGAAAAGGCTTACCGGTTTTATGTAGACCTTCTCCTTGAAGAAAAAACGCCGGCGCCTGTAGAAGACCTTGAAAATTACCGGTTCCCCACCTCTAAGGATACCGAGGCCCTTCTTCAGCAGACTTCGAAGATGCTTTCGCTCCTCTCCCGTTACACCAGCATCGTCACCGCCCCTAAAATCGAGACGATGCGGCTGAAGCACCTGAAGTTCATCTCTCTAAAAGAAAACATTGCACTCGCCATCTTTGTTACCGAGGACGGACAGGCCCTGAATAAAACTTTTGATACCGAAACCGCCGTTTCTCAAAGAGAGCTTGACCGAATCTCTGGAATGATCAACGACCGCCTGGCTCGCGAAACTCTGGATGAACTCAAAATGTCCCTGCTGAAAGAAGCAAAAGAGGAAAAGCGGCGGTACGAAGCCCTGCTCAAACAGGTGTTCGAATTTAATGGAAAACATTTTTCAGACGCCGAAGAAAAGCGACTTTTTGTGGAAGGGGCCACCAATATCATCGATCTTCCTGAATTCACAGATGTTGAAAAAATCAAAAGCCTGTTCAAAGCGTTTGAAGAAAAAAATACGATTTTGAAATTTCTCGACCGGTGTCTTCAGGCCGAAGGGGCCGCCATCGGTCCTCAGGTCTTTATCGGTTCACAAAATCCGTTCCTTCAGGCCAATGAATGCAGTCTTGTCATCGCGACATACACGGCAGGGGCCACGAATTATGGCGCTGTCGGCGTCATCGGACCGATCCGAATGGACTACTCCCGAACCATATCTCTGGTGGATTACACAGCCAAGATGCTGACAAAAATCAATCGGTGCTAAGGAATATTAAGGAATATTATGGAAAATCAGACCTCCGAAGAAACTTCGGAAAATAAAGCAAGCTCTCCCCAGGATACCACGCCTCCTGCTTCGGATCCGCTCGAACAGAAGGAAAAAGAGATCAAAGAACTAAACGACAGGTACGTCAGGCTTGTAGCCGAATTTGACAACTACAAGAAAAGATCGGCCAGAGAGCAATTGGAATTCAAAAAATACGCCTATGAACCGGCTCTTCTTGAAATCCTGCCGATTCTTGATAACCTGGAAAGAGCGCTCTTTCACACCAAAGGAACGCAAGATTCCTCCAAGATTGAAAAAGGGTTGCAGTTGGTCATCAAACAGGGCAAGGAAGTTCTCAGCCGTTTGGAGGTGACCCCCATTCCGGCAAAAGGAGAGCCCTTTAATCCGGCGATTCACCAGGCGATCTCGCAGGTCGAAACAGACGATATGGAAGATAACAGGGTCGTGGATGAGATCTCCAGAGGGTATTTCTTCAAAGACCGGGTACTCCGTCCAGCCATGGTTTCAGTCTCCAGGAAAAAGTCGGCAGGTTAACCGTTGATCGACCGAATCTCCAGACCGGAATTTTCTTAACCTGTTGAAGTTTCAATGTAATTATTTTTCAACCCCACCCTTGACTTGAATCTTTTCATGATTATTTTATTAACATGCCGGGTACCGGTCTGATTATTTGGAAATTTAGAGGAGGCATTTAAAATGTCAAAAGTGATTGGAATTGATCTTGGAACCACGAACTCCTGCGTCGCAATTGTGTCGGGTGGAGACCCGGTCGTTATCCCGAACTCCGAAGGAGGCCGGACAACCCCTTCCGTTGTCGGTTTTACCGAGAAGGGAGAGCGTCTCGTAGGACAGATCGCAAAACGGCAGGCGATTACAAACCCCGAAAACACCATTTTCTCAATCAAGCGATTAATGGGCCGGAAGGAATCTTCCCGGCAGGTCACCGAAGCCAAAAAGAGACTTCCTTATAAGGTTATTCCTGCCAAGAATGGCGACGCTCACGTAGAGATTAGAGGCCGCGAATACAGCCCTGCTGAAGTTTCAGCCATTATTCTTCAGAAAATGAAACAGACCGCCGAAGATTATCTCGGTGAGCCGGTGAAAGAAGCGGTCATTACGGTTCCGGCCTATTTTGACGACAGCCAGCGCCAGGCCACCAAAGATGCCGGCGCGATTGCCGGTCTGACCGTCCTCCGGATCATTAACGAACCAACCGCAGCGGCTTTGGCTTACGGCCTCGACAAGAAAAAAGATGAGAAGATCGCCGTTTATGACCTCGGAGGGGGCACGTTCGACATCTCGATCCTGGAGATCGGCGAAGGGGTCTTTGAGGTCAAATCGACCAACGGAGACACTTACCTTGGGGGGGATGATTTTGACGAAAGGATCATGGACTGGCTGGTTGACGAATTCAAAAAAGACCAGGGGATCGACCTTAGAAAAGATAAAATGGCATTACAGCGGTTGAAAGAAGAATCGGAAAAGGCGAAAATCGCCCTCTCCTCTTCCATGGAAACTGAAATCAATCTTCCTTTCATCACGGCGGATGCCAGCGGTCCGAAGCATCTTGTGACCAAACTCACCCGTGCGAAACTGGAACAGCTGGCAGACGACCTGATTCAGCGGTCGATTGAACCGTGTAAACGGGCCCTGTCAGACGCAGGATTGACCGCCAAAGACGTTAACGAGGTGGTTCTGGTCGGCGGAATGACCCGTATGCCGAAGGTTCAGCAAGTGGTCAAGGAGTTTTTCGGCAAAGAACCTCATAAAGGGGTAAACCCGGATGAAGTTGTGGCGATCGGCGCCGGAATTCAGGGCGCCGTTCTGAAAGGAGAAGTAAAAGACGTCCTTCTCCTAGACGTTACGCCGCTTTCTCTCGGCATTGAAACGCTGGGGGGCGTTTTCACCAAGCTTATCGAGCGGAACACCACGATCCCGAGCAAAAAAAGCCAGGTTTTTTCGACGGCCGCCGACAACCAGACCGCCGTGACCATCCGGGT
>DATNMI010000091.1:0-2010 GCA_035602375.1 Nitrospiria bacterium
CTCTGGTTGCGGGGAAGGGAATAAAACTGATAGACCAGCTCAAACCGTTCTTCATCTTCGGGAAAATCGAGTGAACAGACGTCGGTGACATGATCAAATCGCATCTCGGAATCGTCATGGAGAAACCGGCAGACCTCGACAATTCCTTCTTTTTTGACCTGGACCGTCAGTTCGTCCCGGAATATGCGGCTGGACAAAACAAACTGCGGAAAAGCCTCTTCTATTTTTTTCGGGTCCGGATGCAATGGAGGATCCTTTTATTTTCTGAAAACTTTTTCTTTCATGATTTTTTCCTGAAGCTTCAGAATCCCGTCAAAGAGGGCTTCAGGCCTTGGAGGACATCCCGGAACATAAACGTCGACCGGGACGATCTGGTCGACCCCCTGCACCACCGAGTAGCTGTTATAGATATTTCCGGAATTGGCGCAGGACCCCATGGAAATAACATACCGCGGCTCGGGCATCTGGTCATAGATCCGGCGGATGACGGGCGCCATCTTCCGGCAGACCGTTCCGGCCACAATCATCAGGTCGGACTGGCGGGGCGACGCGCGGAACACCCCCGCTCCGAACCGGTCCAGATCATACCGGGAGGAGACCGAAGCGATCATTTCAATGGCACAGCAGGCGAGTCCGAACGTCATCGGCCAGAGGGCCGACTTCCTGGACCAGTTGATGAAATTGTCGATAGTGGTCGTCAACACATTGGTTTCAAACTGCCTGTCCATTAATCCCATTCGAGCGCTCCCTTTTTCCAGGCGTAAAAATAGCCGACGAGAAGAATTCCGATAAAAACCAGCATTTCCATTAAAGCGTAGAAACCGATTTTGGTGAAGACCACCGCCCAGGGGAAAAAGAAAATGGTCTCCACATCGAAGATGACGAACAGCATGGCGATGATGTAATAACGAAATGGGAAAGAGATCCGCGCGCTGGAAAAAGGTTCGGATCCGCTTTCATAGGGGAGCAGTTTTTCGCGATAGGGAGAACTGGGACGGAGAATTATCCCGAGGACAAGGGTGCCCAAGCCGAAGGCGAGCGCGAGAACGATAAAAATCAGCACAGGCAGATAGTTAACAGGCAAGAAGTTTTCCGGCACGCCCCGACCCTCCCCGTAAAAATTTAACAGGGAAAAATCCTAATGGATTGAGAATTTGATGTCAAGTGGTTTATTTTCAGAAGGCAGTTTCACGAGACGGATGCGAAGAACGCCGGTTCAGACGGACGGACGGGCGTACTGAAGGCCTTTTAACAGGCAGGACGCCATGTTTTTCTGCTGAATAAACACTTTGTAGACGGGCCCAAGGCCTTCAGGATGAATGAGGTGTTTCATCGCGCGGTAATTTTTATCTCCCGCCGGGTTCTCGATCGGTTGAACATATTTTTCCATCTCCTCCAGAATTCCAAGCCCAATCAGGAAGTTCGCCTGTTCCAAATACCCGAGCGGATTTAAGCCCCGCCTCAAACCCTCTCTCTGCAACACAGAAAAATTGACATGCGCAGTGATGTCCTGCTCGCCGATCCATTGATAAGGGTCTTCGTTCGTTTGGTGGTTTCTGTAGCATAACAGCGTCCCCCGCTTTCTCCGAAGCGACACAAGCTCGGCCGAACCCCCACCATAATCAATCGTCAGGAGAAATCCTCTGGTCAGCTTCCGGGCCACAGAGGCCACCCATCCTTCCAGATTGAAACTGGCTTCCGCCCCCTGCCCCTCGCTCCAGTGAACCGGGAGGCCCTTAAACCAGGCTTCCAGCTCCGGTGAGGCCTGGTCGGTCAGGACCTCCTGGAAGATTCCGTCTTTGTAATCGACCAGGACCTCCCGGAGCCGCTCTTTCCAGATCACCCGCCGGACCGGAAAGGCGTCGAGCAGTTCATTGGAAAAAACAACCCCTTCCAGTTCCGGAAGCCCGTCGATCGAGGCGTGCCAGGCCGCCTTATTAAAAATGGCCTCGTCCTGCCTTAAAAAGACGCGCTGTCGTTCCGTCAGAACGGGCGAGGATTCCACAAGGC
>DATNMI010000095.1:0-1108 GCA_035602375.1 Nitrospiria bacterium
CGCGGGGGGGATCGGCGTGGTTTCCACCGTCGCTCTCGGACTTGATTCTCCGTACTATAATAAGAAAGCGGCGACTTCCAAGGATTATTTCAAGGCCAACATCCTTGCGCTGAAGGACGAGTTAAGAATGGCCAGGCAAAACGCGCCGTCCGGGGTAATTGGGGTCAATTGTATGGTGGCCATCTCCGACTATGAGGATATGGTCAGGACCTCCGCCGCGTCGGGAGCGAATATTATCTTTTCCGGCGCAGGCCTTCCTTTCGGCCTCCCGGAACTTGTTAAAGACCATCCGGATGTCGCCATTGTTCCGATTGTCTCTTCAGTCAAGGCAGCGTCGATTATTATCCGAAAATGGGAAAAGGTTCATAAGCGGATGCCTGACGCATTTGTTGTGGAAACGCCCAATTCTGCCGGGGGGCATCTGGGGGCCAAACCGGATGAAATTTCGAGTGAGGAGTACCGCCATGACAAGGTCATTCCCGCGTTGCTGGATTTTCTTGAAAATGACGCCCATCTCAAGATACCGGTGGTCGCCGCCGGAGGGATTTTTACCCACGAAGACATTCTCAGCGTGATGAAATTAGGGACACACGGGGTTCAGCTCGGCTCCCGGTTTGTCTGCACCCACGAATGCGACGCATCGGAAAAATACAAGGAACTCTTCATGAATGCCCGGAAAGAAGACATTGTAATCGTGAAAAGTCCCGTCGGTATGCCAGGGCGGGCGATTCGAACCGAATTTACCGAAAGGTTTGAAAAGGGGCTTGAAGTGGATGACAAGTGTTTTGCGAAATGCCTCAAGCATTGCGCCTGCCGGGATCACCGTGAAACCTATTGTATCGCCTCTGTCCTTGACAAAGCCCAAAGAGGAAATCTGGAGGAAGGGCTTTTCTTCGCGGGTTCCAACGCCTGGAGGATTAAAAAGATCGTTTCAGTAAAAGATTTGATGGATGAACTTGTCGGAATTGTGGAAGCTTCATCCGAAAATCTTACGCAGGAAACCGTTTCATAGCCTTAAACCTATTACTTGAGGTATTCATGGCCCAGGAAGTTAAAGCCGGACGAAAATATCAATTACCCGCGGGACAGGCGGGTGGCATGGAAAATC
>DATNMI010000096.1:0-3222 GCA_035602375.1 Nitrospiria bacterium
TCCCGGAGAAATAACGCCATGCTCCGGGTCCATCACCGCCACGCCACCGATCGGAAAGCCGTAGCCCCAATGACCGTCCGGCATGCAGTAGGCGTACTTGAGAATTCCAGGCAGAGAGGCGACATTGGCCAACTGCTCAAAAACCCCGTCGTCCATACCGCGCAGGAGCTTTTCCGTGGCAAAAATTCTCCCGGGAACCCGCATCCCCGGCTTAAAAGTCACCGGGAGTTCCCAGACCGCCTCTGAAATTTTTCGAACGCTTAGGGGTACAGTCATAGCGTCAGTATATCACTTTTCGGGCCTGGTCCGGCAGAGCCGGGGGAGTTTCAGATCCAATTCATGGCCTATCCAGTTCATCTCCGTTTCAGGGAGCGATTTCTGGATTTTTGGAAAAAGCTCCCGCTCTTCATACCGGACATGATGGGTAATTAATTCAGCAAACCGGACCAGGAGCGTTTTGACCTCCTCCCCGTCACGAGAAGCCTCAAGGATCTGACGATAAAGGCCTTCGATCTCATCGAGTTCCTTCAAGACGATCCCCGATTCGATTTTAAAAACAGGAAAGAGATCAAGACAGGCAAAGAGGACCTCTTTTTCCGCATCCCTGTGGCCCTGGAAAACCGCTTCCCAGAATTCCCTGGTTTTCTCTATTAAGGATTCAACGGAATATCGGTAGGAGGGATGGTTGGTTGTCAGGGCCATCCGGACCCTGTCAGCATAAACCAGGAGGTCATGATGGGTCCAGGAGAGTGGGTAAAGCCGTTGATCACGTTTCATTTTAAACCGCTTTCACGAGACATTCAGGGAGGCGTTTCAATGAGGTAAAACATATCAAAAAAGAGACGGCGAACCTCGACTGGATTGAATCCGGCCTTCCGGACTAGATCAAGCGGTTCCCGGTTCCAGTGACATCCAACGATCTCGGCATGGCCAGCTTCATGCCGGTCTTGCCACCGTGCAAGCCAGGGAACGCTGCTCCGGCCATGTTCCAGAAGGAGAATCCGTCCATCGGGCCTGCAGACCCGCTTCATCTCCTGGAGGGCTTTGACAGGATCTGAAAATGTGCAGAGGGTCAGGGTGGAAACAACCGTATCAAAAGAGTGATCGGGAAAGGCAAGCGCCTCCCCGGCCATGATCTGAAACTGAACATCAAGACCGAGCTTTTTTGCCTTGGGCCCGGCGATCTTTAACATAGCAGGGGTCGCATCAACCGCTGTAATATGACGCCCCTTGGGATAATAGCGGAAGTTTCTCCCTGTACCGGCGGCCACCTCCAGGATCGACCCTTTGGCCCGACGGATCAGGTCCCGGCGAAGTTTCCAGAGACCCAATACTTCGGGGACCCCCTCCACCCAGTCATACCGGGGAGCCATCTTCTCATATTTCTCCCTGACCTCCTCCACCGTATATTTCGCCATCCATTCCCCAATTTTTTATGTCCTGTTATGATTCTAAACGTAGGAGGAGGCCATTTCAAGCAGAAGGACGAGTACAGAAGAGGAATGCGGAAATTTAGACATTTATGTGCGCTGCGGAATCGCTCGCAAGCAAGGTTTGTGGTACATTGAGAGAGCCGAGCGACGAGAACGCCGCAAGCGGGCCTCATTCAGCGCCCCCGCTCCATAGACAGTTCAAAATGACCCCTTTGCTAGGCCGCAGGAGCAAGGCAACCGAGGCGTACGTGCTGGGTACGATGAAGAAGCCGCGCGACGAGAACAACGCAAGGGGGTTATTTTCAACTGCCTGAGAATGAAAAAAGGGGGGAGGGGTGCAAACCTGCCCCCTACCCCCCTCTTCTCCGAGACTATTTCCGCCGCCTCAAATCATGAGCAACGGGTATAGCCGCAGTGACTGCACTTTTCACACCCTTCGCCAAACTGCAGTTCGCAACCGCAATCCGGGCAGGCCGCCGTCACCCGCCCCTGCGTGGCGAGCGAAATGGCCTTGTTCTTATATTCGCTGTGGGCTGCAAGATAGCCGTACATCATCTTGGCGATGCCGTCGGAACAGGATTCCACCCGGTTTTCACCCAAACCAAACGGCTTGTTGCAACGGATCCCGATCAACTGCTTGACGATAATGTCCGGCTCCACCCCGGCCCTCAGGGCCAGGGAGATCAACCGGCCGGTCGCCTCGTTCTGCGAAGCCTCGCATCCGCCGGCCTTTCCCATATTGGCAAACACTTCAAAGGGACGGCCATGTTCATCCTCGTTAATGGTCAGATAGAGATCTCCGCAGGACGTCGGTTTCTTGGCGGTTCGGCCAAACGTAATCGGAGGGCGCGGCCTGATTTTAATCAGGTTGTTCTCCCCTGATGCGGCGGTCTGAGATGGATGCGTTGACGGAGAGACCGCATGATTCTGGGTGACCGTAACCGTCCGGGTCGCCACCGGCTCGGGTTTGGCAGGTTCGAGCTTCGATGTCGCAACCGTGCCCGAGGCCTTTGTGCTGGTACCGAGGTTCATTACCTGTTCGTCGCGGCTCCCGTCCCGATAGACGGTAATCCCTTTGCAGTTCAGCCGGTAAGCCAGAAGATAGGCCTTCTTGACATCTTCAACCGTCGCGGTGCTCGGAAGATTGATCGTCTTGGAAACGGCGCTGTCGGTATGTTCCTGAAAGGCGGCCTGCATCCTGACATGCCATTCCGGGGCGATATCGTGGGAGGTCACAAAGACCTGCTGCCATTTCATGGGAACTTCTTTAACCCCGCGGGGCGATCCATGATTCGCGATGATCTTTTCAAGGAGCTCTTCATGCCAGAACCCTTCCCGTTTTGCCACTTCAATAAAGTAGTCCTGGACATAGGGGAGATGGTCTCCTCCCATGACGTTCTTGTACCAAATCAGGCTGAATTCTGGTTCGCATCCACCGGAGGTGTCGGAAATCATGCTGATCGTTCCGGTCGGGGCCACCGTGGTGACATAGGAATTCCGGATGGCATGGCCCTGCTGTTGATGAAGCGAGCCTTCCCAGTTCGGGTAGACCCCCCGCTCTTCGGCCAAAATACGGGAGGCGTCATAACCGATGGTCCGAATATAGGCCATGATCTTTCTCCCCATTTCAATCCCCTCTTCGGAATCGTAACCGATCCCAAGCTTGTAGAGGAGCCTCGCAAAACCCATAATTCCAAGGCCGATCTTCCGGTTTCCCTTCGTAATTTTCTCTATCTCGGCAATCGGATAGCGGTTCATGTCGATCACGTTGTCGAGAAACCTGACCGAT
>DATNMI010000098.1:0-2434 GCA_035602375.1 Nitrospiria bacterium
TCAATGATCCTGATTCTTGTCACCGATTACTTCCTGACTACTTTGCTATTCTAGGTATGATTGATATCGTAGACGTCCATAAATCTTTCGGGAGCAACCAGGTTCTCAGGGGCGTGAACCTCAAGATTGAAACAGGGGAAAGCATGGTCGTTCTCGGAGGAAGCGGAACCGGGAAGAGCGTTCTGCTGAAAATCATCATGGGCCTGTTAAAACCAGACCAGGGAACCGCTTATATTGACGGACAGGAACTGATTCACCTGAACGACAAGGAATTAAACGCGGTCAGGAAGAAATTCGGCATGCTTTTCCAGGGAGCGGCCCTGTTCGATTCATTGACGGTTTGGGAGAATGTCGGGTTCGGCCTTCTGGAGCATACAAAATTGAGCAGATCCGAAGTCCGGGAGATCGTCACGAAAAAACTCGCCATGGTCGGACTGAAAGATGTTGAAGACAAAATGCCTTCGGAACTCTCCGGGGGAATGAAAAAACGGGTGGGACTTGCCAGGGCCATCGCGATGGATCCTGAAGTGATTCTCTACGACGAACCGACTACCGGGCTCGATCCGATCATGGCCGATGTGATTAACGAACTCATTATCAAACTGAAAAGCGAACTCCATGCCACTTCCATTGCGATTACCCATGACATGACAAGCGCCTTTAAGATCGGCGACCGGCTTGCGCTCCTCTACGAGGGGTCTATCCATCATGTGGGAACCCCAGAGGACTTTAAAAACAGCGAAGACCCGGTGATCCACCAGTTTGTCACCGGTTCTTCGGTGGGGCCGATCCAGGCGATTTTTTAGGGAAGAATTATCCGCAATCAGAGGAGAAACAGATATCTTCCGTCTACTAAATAATCGCGCCATCCACGCCGCCAAAGGCCTCTTTCATTCTACGGAGGGCCAGGTTTGAGGGGATTTTCCACCGAAGCCAAAGTTGGACTGGCTGTTATTGCGGCGGCTCTGATTCTGGCCTTTATGTCGGTTAAAATCGGCCTCTTCCGCATCGGAAAAGAACCGGGGTACCGGGTATTTGTCGTTTTCGATTCCGCATCCGGGCTGGACAAGAAATCGGCCGTAAAAATGGCCGGCGTCGATATCGGCAAGGTGGAATTAATGGAGCTGACCGACGGAAAAGCCAGGGTCTGGCTCCGAATCGACCCGGAAATTGCCCTCCGGAAAGGGGCCGTCGCGGTCATCCGGTCGGCGGGGCTCCTGGGCGAGAAATTCGTGGAGATCATTCCCGGAAAGGAAAAGGGTCTGATTTCGGACGGGGGAGCCATACCTCAAAGCGATGTGGTGGGTGACCTGGATACCCTGGTTGCCAAATTTTCTGAAATCGGGACGGATATCAAAGCGGTTACCCGATCCCTGCGCGAGGCTGTCGGAACAAAACAGGGGGAAGAAGACCTCAAAGCAATTCTGGCGAATTTCCACAAATTCAGCGAGAACCTCGACCGCATTATTACCGATAACCGCGAGTCCGTGGGCGACATTGTTGAAAACCTCCGGGACTTTTCGGATTTCCTTAACACCGTTGCCGCAGACATGGAGGCGGGAAGAGGCACCCTTGGGAAACTTCTGAAAGACGACGCACTTTACAACAAACTGACCGGAGCCGTTACCGACGTCCAGAAAATCGCGGCGAAAATTGAATCAGGGGAAGGCACAATCGGAAAGCTAGTCGGCGACGACAAAGCCTATCAAAAAATCAATAACGCCCTGGACGGCCTCAGCAATACTCTTGGCCGGATCGAACGTTTCAAGACCTCTGTCGGCTTCCGGAATGAATACCAGTTTGATACGACTCGCGCAAATAAGGGCTATTTTTCAGTGAACCTTTCGCCGAGAGCCGATAAGTATTACTTGCTGGAAGTGGTAGACGACCCAGCGGGATACTACAACAGCTCCACGCAAACCGTTACTTCCGGGGGAAGCTCGGTCTCGACCGCAACAGTAACCTCGGAAAGAAAACTGAAGCTCAGCCTGGAAATGGGGAGACGATACAACAATCTCGATCTCCACCTCGGCCTGGTTGAAAACAGTTTTGGAGCGGGCGCGGCGTTCCTCTTTATGAATGATAAGATCAAAATTGGTGCCGATATCTGGGATTTCAACAGCTCAGACCCCTCAAGTCCCAATCCCCACCTGAAAACCACCATATCATACGCCCTGATCCGTAATTTCTATATTCAGGGAGGAATGGATCAGATGATCAATTCCAGCATCAAAACAGGGTTTGCCGGCGCATCGCTTGTCCTGGATGACGAAGACATCAAATATTTATTAGGAAGTATGGGCGGGGCCATTAAATAAAAAAGGGGGTCCTATGATCGGAAAAAACCTTTTCATGATTGCCGGCGCTTCTGCCCTCCTGTTTTTTCTTACGGCACAAACGCCTCCTCTGACCAACAAGGGAGACGCCTTGGCCG
>DATNMI010000084.1:0-3039 GCA_035602375.1 Nitrospiria bacterium
ACCTGACCGAGAGTGAACCAGGTCATTTTCAGCCGATGAATATCAATTTCGGCCTCTTCCCTCCGCTTGCCGGACCGCCGATCCGGGCAAAAGATCAGAAAAAGCAATTGGTGGTTAAACGCGCGAGGGAGGCGTGGGGAAAATGGATCGCCGACTCGTCTCTTTTATAAGGTTCATCGAGAAGGAAAGAGGTTATTCTTCTCATACCGTCCGAAATTATCGTTCGGATCTTGAGCAGTTCTTTTCATTTCTCGACAGGAGGAAGGGCGGCCCGCTTCCCGCGGAGGAGGTTGATCCAAGAATTCTCCGGGAATTTCTGGCGAAACTTCATTCCGTTCAATTGAAAAAAACGAGCATCGCGAGGAAACTGGCGTCGGTCCGGACCTGGTTTCAATTTCTCCTGAAAGAAGGGCAGATTCGATCAAACCCGGCCAGGCTGGTGGCCACGCCCCGGGTGGAAAAGCCGCTTCCCAAGGTTCTCTCAGTGGAAGAGGTCCATCACTTAATCGAGGCGCCGCACGGAGAATCTTCTCTCTCCCTGAGAGACAGGGCAATTCTGGAAACCCTCTATTCTTCCGGGCTTCGCGCCGAAGAGCTGGTTGGGCTGAATATCGAAGACCTACAGTTCCGGGAAGGGCTGGTCCGGGTGAGGGGAAAAGGGAAGAAAGAGCGGATTGTGCCGATCGGCCGTCCTGCGATTCAGGCCATCCAGGCCTATATGGAATTGGTGGGGAAGGAACGAAAGTTCGGGGGAACGCCTCTCTTTTTAAACCGGTTTGGCGGAAGGTTGACAACCCGAAGCGTCGGACGTATAGTGACCGGATATTCATCCCGAATGGGAAAACAGGGGGCAATATCGCCCCACGGCCTCCGCCACAGCTTTGCGACCCATCTGCTCGACCGCGGCGCCGATCTGAGAGCTATTCAGGAGATGCTGGGGCATGCGAGCCTTTCCACGACCCAAAGGTATACCCACTTGAGCATGGACCGGCTGATTACGGTGTATGACCAGGCGCATCCCCGGTCCAAAAACGTAAAAAAAGATGAAAAGGAAAAATAGTTGAAGCCGCTGATTCGGTCGACGACAATTTTATCGGTTCGGAGGAACGGACGGGTGGTGATGGCTGGCGACGGCCAGGTAACCCTGGGGCAAACGGTCATGAAGCGAAACGCCCGAAAAGTCCGGAAGATTTATAACGATAGCGTATTGACCGGGTTCGCGGGGGCCACGGCAGACGCGTTTACCCTCTTTGAGCGTTTTGAAGCCAAGCTGGATGCTTACAGGGGAAACCTTCCCCGCGCCGCTGTGGAGCTTGCGAAGGACTGGCGGACCGACAGGATGCTCCGAAGGCTCGAAGCGCTTCTGGCCATCGCCGACCGTGAAAACTCCCTGATACTGTCGGGAACAGGCGACGTCATAGAGCCGGAGGACGGGATCATTGCCATCGGGTCCGGCGGACCGTACGCCCAGGCGGCGGCCAGGGCCCTGATCGAGAACTCCCCCCTGGAGGCCAGGGCCATTGTGGAAAAGGCGATGGGCATTGCAGCGGATATTTGTATATATACGAACAATCAAATTATTATAGAAGAAATTTAAGGTTTTTGAAAATGTCCATAGCCGGCGTTCTCGAATCTCGGCTTCCTCAACGTGCCTGAGTCGTACGCGTCCGTCGCCTCCATTCTGCGGCCTGGCGACCCTCTGCTGAACATTTAATGACGGAAGTCCTCGGCAGGGGGCCTCTGGAACATTTTGAACAACCTTTAGATTAAATGGAAAGAAGTAAATGGAAGAACTGACGCCGAAAAAAATCGTTGAAGAACTCGATAAATATATTGTCGGGCAGAAGAACGCAAAACGGATGGTGGCGATTGCCCTTCGAAACCGGTGGCGGCGGCAGAACCTGTCTCCTGATCTGAAAGACGAAGTCCTTCCCAAGAACATCATCATGATCGGTCCAACCGGCGTCGGCAAGACGGAGATTTCCCGGAGACTGGCGCGGCTTGTCTCTGCCCCGTTTCTCAAGGTGGAGGCCTCTAAATATACCGAGGTTGGCTATGTGGGCCGCGACGTGGAATCGATGGTCCGGGACCTAGTGGAACTCTCCGTGAATATGGTAAAAAAAGATTATGCATCGAAGGTCAAGGAGAAGGCTGAGGGGCTTGCCGAAGAGCGTCTTCTTGATCTTCTTCTTCCGCCTCCCCAGTCGAAGACGCCGCCGGGGATTTTCAGCGAACAGAGGGGAGAAGAGCCGACCTTGCCGCATGTCGATACCTATGAGGCTTCCCGGTCCAAATTGAGACTTCAGTTGCGCGAGGGGAAACTGAACGACCGGCAGGTAGAGGTTGAAACGCATGAGAAGTCGGCTCCCGTAGGGATCGTCTCCGGTCCCGGAATGGAGGAGATGGAGAATAACCTCAAGGAGATGTTCGGGAACCTTTTTCCCGGCAAAAAGAAAAAGACAAGAATGAAGGTTCCCGATGCGCTCCGGCTGTTGACCCAGGAGGAGTCCCAGAAACTGATTGATCATGAGGCGGCGGTCCGGGAAGCGATTCGGATTACGGAGAACGGCGGGATTATTTTTATAGACGAGATCGACAAGATCGCCGGAAAAGAGAGGGGCGGAGGCCCTGACGTCTCCCGTGAAGGGGTACAGCGGGACCTCCTGCCGATTATCGAAGGGAGCACCGTGAACACCAAATATGGTCCGGTAAAGACAGACCATATTCTTTTTATCGCGGCGGGCGCGTTTCATATTTCGAAGCCTTCGGATCTGATTCCGGAGCTCCAGGGGAGGTTTCCGATCCGGGTGGAACTTGAGTCACTCGGCAAGGAGGAGTTTGTCCGTATTCTGACCGAGCCAAAAAACGCCCTCCTTCGGCAATACCGGGCGCTTCTCGAGACCGAACAGGTGACGCTGGATTTTACGCCCGATGGTATTGACGAAATTGCCAGGGTGGCGGTGGAAGTCAATGAGAAGACCGAGAATATCGGCGCCCGGAGGCTATTTACGATCATGGAGAAGCTTCTGGAGGAGATCT
>DATNMI010000088.1:0-4304 GCA_035602375.1 Nitrospiria bacterium
TGGGGAGAAAGACTTCCGGCATCGAGTTTCAGGGTGCGATCATATACCGCGCCTGGGTCCGAAGGAAGTTTTTTCCACCTTTCAATCTGCGCCGCAAAATCGGACGGAACATGGGGCCGACCCTTCAGGTATTCATAGGTCTTTTCGTCAGGAGCGATCATTCCGGCGCGGGCGCCCGCTTCAATGGTCATATTGCATACGGTCATCCGCTCTTCCATCGAAAGCGCCTTGATGGCTGAACCCCCGAATTCAATAACGAAGCCGGTTCCCCCTTCCGTTCCGATCCGCCCGATAATATCGAGGATCATATCTTTGGCCTCAACGCCGGGGGCTCGTTTCCCGCTTATTTCAATCAGGAAAGTTTTTGGCCGATCCTGCCAGAGACATTGTGTGGCCATCACATGCTCCACCTCACTTGTTCCGATTCCAAACGCCAGGGCGCCAAAAGCCCCGTGGGTCGAGGTATGGCTGTCGCCGCAAACGATGGTCAGCCCCGGTAAAGTCAGACCCAGCTCAGGACCGATCACATGAATAATTCCCTGATCCGGGCTCTTCAGATCAAAAAGGGTGACTCCAAACTCTTTGCAGTTCTTCGAAAGCGTTTCCATCTGGATCGCGGATATCGGGTCCTCTACGGGAAGGCTCCTGTCGGACGTCGGAACATTATGGTCCATCGTGGCAAAGGTCAGTTCGGTACGCCGGATCTTACGGCCGCTCAGCCGGAGGCCCTCAAATGCCTGCGGGGAGGTGACCTCATGGACCAGGTGCCGGTCTATGTACAGGAGAGACGGTTTTCCGGCCTCTTCATGGACCAGGTGCGCTTCCCAGATTTTTTCGAACATTGTCTTTGGTTTCATTTTTCGTGTCTTTCCTTCCGGTTTTAAAACTGAATGCTAAAATAACTGATTATTGATTCTGCCACAAAACACTCATGAAATAAAATTGATTTATTTGATCGTTATGATAAAAAAAAGTAATGGATTCCATAATCTAATTTTATCAAATACAAAAATATGATAATATTTTGTTATGACTTTGGACCAATTAAAAACCTTTCTTGCGGTGGCAGAGACCGGCAGCTTGCGGGCGGCTGGAGAGAAATGTCATATTTCCCAGCCGGCGGTAACCCGGCAGTTGCAATTATTGGAAGAGAGCCTGGGCGCCAGCCTCCTCTTTCATCATGGGCGGGGCGTACGCCTGACCCCCGCCGGACTTGTCCTGCGGAAAAGGGGCGTCCGGATACTCCGGGAAATAGAAACCTCGATAAAACAGGTGCAGGCGATTTCCGGAATTGCGCAGAATCAGATTCAGATCGGAGTCAGCCATTATGCCGCCGTTTATCTGTTGCCTCCGCTGATTCTTAGTTTCAGAAAAAAAGATCCGGAAACGCATTTAATTTTTCAATACGGCACTTCCGAAGAGATTATTGAACGGGTAAAAGACGGACATCTGACCTTCGGAATCGGGACTACGCCGAAAAAGACAGAAAAACTGATCCAAATCCCCTTATGGACTGATGCCTTTAAGGCCATTCTTCCTCGGGATCACCCTCTTGCCACGGCCAAAGACATTTCTTTAAGAGACCTGGCAGGCATGAACCTTGTTCTTCCGGAAAAAGGGACCACCACGAGATATCTGATTGAACAGGCCTTTAAAAAAGAAAAGATTTTTCTAAATCCAGTCATGGAGGTGACCTACCTGGAAACCATCAAGGCGAGCGTAAAAATGGGAATAGGAGCATCTATTCTGCCCGGGGATATGTTTTCCGAGGCTGATTCGGACCGGAAATATTTCAGCATTAAATCGATCAAAGGATCCCGGATTACCCGTCAGTTAGGCCTAGTCTATAAAAGAGGGCGAAAATTATTGCAACATGAACTCGATTTCCTCACCGCGCTGAAACCGTGAAAAACCTGAAAGAAAAAGCCTTCCTTATAGAAAGAGTCGTGTTTTTCTATCGGCCGGGGAGAGAATCCTTCTTGATGAATATAAAGCCTTTTTCAATATGACAAAGTTCACATCGTGGCCCCAGCTCTCCATCATGGACGTCATCCCTTTGATGGCAGGAGAAGCAGGCCATTGAGGTCTTCTCGGCAAACAACACCCCTGTATGGCACTTCTCGCACTTAACATTCCGATGTTGGTCCCGAAGCGCATAACCGGTCTCTTTAAAATGATCAAAGTCCTTCCGCTTCCAGGTGTCCGCGGTGTGGCAAAAATCGCATTTGGGACCCAGTGTGCCTTTATGATAATCATCTTTTTTATGGCAATCATTGCATTTCTTCGGGGTAAATTTAAAAACCTGCGTTTCATGACATCGTTTGCATTCCGTCTTGATATGTTTTCCTTCCAGCCGGAAATCGGTCTTCTGGTGATCAAATCTGCCAACCTCTTTCCATGATTTCTCCACATGGCAATTCTGACACTGCTCTCCAAGTTTCCTTTTGTGCGGATCATCTTTTAAATGACAGTTGGAACAGACGGAAGAGACCTTGAATTTTTCCAGGCCATGGCATTTTTTGCAGGAAACCTCTAAATGTTTGTCCAATAAGGGATACTTTGTCAGGTTATGGTCAAACACGATCTCCTTCCACTTTTCTGAAACCCGATGGCACCGGTCGCAGGTCTCGCCGGCGGCGCCTTTGTGTTTGTCATCTTTTTTATGGCATTCATAGCAGACCTTCGGAGTCTCCTTAAGTTGGGGCGTTTTATGGCATTTCTCGCATTCCGTTTTTTGATGAGATCCTACAAGTTTAAATTGGGTCCTGTCATGGTCAAACCGGACCTCTTTCCACGACGCCGCCTTATGGCAGGTTTTACAATCTTTTCCTTGAGACCCCTTGTGTTTATCGTCTTTCTGATGGCAGGAGAAACAGGCTTTGGGGGTCTCTTTGAACTTTTCCTTAGGACCTGTATGGCATTTCTCGCAGGAAGTTTCCAGATGTTTTCCTTCCAGGGGGAATTCCGTCTTGCTGTGATCGAAACGGATTTTCTTCCACTCGGCGGCGACATGGCACCGTTCGCAGGAGGGGCCGAGGGCGCCTTTATGTTTATCTTCCTTCTTGTGGCAGGAAACGCAGGTTGTTTCTATTTTTAAGGGTTTGCCGGGGGCGTGGCATTTTCCGCAGTCAAGAGGCTTGTGTTTTCCCTCCAGGGGAAAATGGGTTTTCCCGTGATCAAAACTAATTTCTTTCCAGGAGGCTGGATTGTGACATTTTTCGCAAGATCTGCCCAGTTCCTCTTTATGTTTGTCATCTTTTTTGTGGCACGCGTAGCAATCGCGGGGGGTCTCTCTGTATTTAGGCTTTAAATGACACCCCTTGCAGGGGCTTTTCTGATGCTTGCCCGCAAGCGGATATTCTGTTTTCAGGTGATTAAACGCCTGGGGCTCCAGAACAACCAGCGGCGCGTTTCTTCCCTTATGTTCCTTGTGGCATGTTTCGCACTTGCCGGCGTCGATTTTTCCGTGATAGCCCCTCATTGTTTCGACGTCAGTTTTGGCCTCCTTGTGGCAGGTCAGGCATTTGTCAAAGTAGATCTTTTTGCCGCCGAGGGTATGGCATTCCGTACATTGTCCTTCTAATTTTTCATGGGCCGAGGCGACCTCACCCGGCATGACCCCTTTAAACAGATCAATAGCCTTGGCTGGAGAAACGCTTCCTGAAACAAGAAAGATCAATAATAAGAAGGTTTTGTTCAAGAATGGGATTCCATAAGATCAACCGAACCTAAAAGATCATAACAGAAACAACGTGAAATACGAATGTCAGCATTAAAATCCAGATGAACGGGACATGGAGCTTGTGCCAGTAGGAAAAAAGGATTGTCGTTGCTTCAAGTCCAAAAATCTTCTTCTCGAGCTTGATCCTGGCAATCAGCAACGATTCAGTGGCGGAAACATTTCCCCGAAACTTGTTTTGTTTAATAAATTTTTTGATTTCCCTTCTTAATTTTCCCTCAAGCCAATCAAGGCGCAGGATAACATAAAGGGATTTGAGTATGCCGCCCGACCCATACTGTTCCCTTACTCCGAACGATTTTGTGACCGTATTGAGAAGTTTTTCAGAATCCGAGAACTGGGTCTTGATCTTTTCGTTAAGCCGGTCAGCCTCCTCGGTCATTTCCTTCAGGGAGCTCCGCTCTCCCGACAGGTTGACCTGGAAATGCCGATAGACATATCTGCCGATAACGCCGCTTCCAACCACCACCAGCATCGAGTAAAACGCGACTCTGGAATTGGGAGACCGGAGAGAAAAGGCACTGTGGTAAACAACCAACAGGGGGCCGATCAGGCAGAATAAAAT
>DATNMI010000155.1:0-2767 GCA_035602375.1 Nitrospiria bacterium
CGATCCACAGGGCCCATGAATATATTCAGAAATGTGCTTTGGAAATCGTGGACGGAATCATGGTACATCCGCTGGTCGGGGCCACCAAGGGGGACGATATCCCCGCTGATGTGAGAATGAAGTGTTATGAAGTCCTTCTGAGGGATTATTACCCGAAAGACCGGACCCTTTTATCGGTGTTTCCGGCCAATATGAGGTATGCCGGCCCGCGGGAGGCGATTTTCCATGCGCTCGTCCGGAAAAATTACGGCTGTACCCATTTTATCGTCGGCAGAGACCATGCCGGGGTCGGAAATTACTATGGAACCTTCGATGCCCACTATATTTTCGACGAATTCAAGCCCGGGTCTCTTGGCATTACACCGCTTTTCTTTGACAATACTTTTTACTGCAAGAAGTGCCAGGCGATGGCCTCGGTTAAAACCTGCCCCCATGACAAAACCGATCAGATTTCTCTTTCAGGAACAAAAGTCCGGGAAATGCTGAAGGAAGGGATCATTCCGCCCGTGGAGTTCTCGCGTCCGGAGGTGGCGAAAATCCTCATTGATGCAATGAAGCAGAAATAGTTGAAGTAGAATCCGCCGTCTACGAAATCAGCTTCCGGTAATTTCGTCCAGGGACAATCTTGCCCATGACCACGGAACGCTTTGCCCCGGTGGCGCTCGGAAGATTATTGGGAGTGCCATGGATGGTATCGTACGCAAAGAGCGCGAATGCCATCGCCTCAACGGCTTTGGAATCGAGACCGATCTCTTCAAACCGGAGGATCGGTATCGGGTGAAACATTTTTTCCAGCATGTCCATGAGGACCGGGTTTCTGACCCCTCCCCCTCCAGCGACCACTTCGTCTATCGGCCCCTGAGATAAAATAAAACGTTCGCAGTTCATCCAGATCGACGTCGCGGTAAATGCCGTCACAGTGGCCGTCAGGTCTTCTGCGGATAACTTCAAATTTCTCTTGATCTTCATCAAGTCATCAATAAACGGGGCCCCGAAGATCTCTCTGCCCGTGCTCTTGGGAGGCTTTTGGACAAGGTAGGGGTTTTCCATTAAATCGGAGAGAATTTCGATATGGACTTTTCCACGGGCCGCCATCCGTCCGTTTCTGTCCATCTTCATCTTGCCACCGGTAAATTGCTCAAGCAGACCGTCAATCAGCATGTTGCCGGGACCGGTGTCAAAAGCAAGTACCGGCCGGCCAGGCTTCGCGGGGAGGTAGGTCAAATTGCTGATTCCTCCCATGTTCAATATCAGCCTCGATTTCCCCTTTTTTCCCGCAAACGCCTTGTGAAAATAGGGCGCAAGCGGAGCTCCCTCTCCCCCGGCCGCGATATCTCCCGGACGGAAATCTCCGACCGTCGTCACCCCCGTCCTCTCCGCGATCACCGCCAGTTCCCCCACTTGAAACGAGGAGCGAATTCTCCTGTTACCTTGCGGTATCCAGTAAGGGGAGTGCCAGACGGTCTGACCATGGGAACCTATCAGGTCAACCTTGCTGATCGTAAAGCCGGCGCGGGAGACAAGTTTGAGGCAGGACTCCGCGAAGAGCTCCCCCAGGTAATAATTGAGGTGAGAAATGAGGGGGGTCGTTTCGTTCCCTCCCGAAACATCAAGGATCATCTCTCTGAGATGGGCCGGAAAAGGCCGGGTTTCAAATCCCAGGACCTTCATTCGAAGCGTCTGGCCGTTCCGGCTGATTCTTACAAGAACGGCATCGATGCCGTCGAGGGAAGTACCGGACATTAGTCCGATGACCGTCATGGTTTTTTTCATATTTTCAGAGTGGTGTTTTTATTCTTTGAGTTATTTGAAACGCGTAGGGTATATTACACGGAAACCCGATTCAATTCCAACAGGAAAAGGAACGCCCATTTTATCAGGAATTCTTTTAGGACTCTTATCCGCCCTTTTCTGGGGAACAGGAGATTTTCTCGCCAAAAAGGCCGTTGACCGGATCGGCCCGTATGCCACCCTTTTTTTCATGTTCGCTACCGGATCCATTTTCCTCGGCATCGGCGCTTTTTATTTCAATTCCCAGATCAACAGCCCCTCTCCCGCCCTACTTCTCGGCACATTTCTATCATCGCTTCTTTGCGTTTTCGGCTACTTTTTCCTCTATTACGGTTTCCAGGTCGGCTCCCTTTCCGTCGTTTCCACCATCACCTCAGCCGGCGCCCTTGTTTCCGTCGGCCTTTCAATCGTTCTCCTGAAAGAATGGCCGACGCCGGTCCAGTTCCTCGGAATCGGCTTGGTCATTACGGGCGTTATTCTGGTCTCTTTCAGGAAGGAGACTGAGAAAAAGACGGTAAAAAGATCAAAGGGCCTGGTCCCGGCGATCCTGTCGGCTATTTTTTTTGGGTCATATGTTGTTCTGATAAAAATGGTGAGCCATGAGACGGGGCCATATCTTCCCGTGTTTCTGATCCGGGGAATTGGCGTGGTTTTAATCGGGGGGATCCTGGTCCGCCGGAAAGAGCTAAGTCTCCCTCCCCGACCTGTCTGGAAATACCTGGCCGCCATCGGGTTTCTGGACGCCGTCGCTTTTATTTCCCTCATTGCCGGAATTCAATTGGCGCTCGTCTCTATCGTATCGCCCCTTTCCAGCCTTTTTACCGTAGTCACTGTTGCGCTGGCCAGAATATTCCTGAAGGAAAGGCTTCAACGCCACCAGCTGGCCGGATTTTTATTCGTCACCTGCGGCGTCATTTTCCTCTCGCTTTGACTTTGAAACCATGAAATCAGACATCAAGAACCAATGAAAGCGGAG
>DATNMI010000160.1:0-1353 GCA_035602375.1 Nitrospiria bacterium
GATAGACCTCTCTTTCTACGCTGGGAAAAAAAACTCCTTCCATGTCGGTATTTCCGCATCCTTTTTAATGGCGGCAGCCGGACTGAAAGTGGCGCTCCATGGGGACCCCAACCCTCCCGGGCGAACCAGCAAATCGGAAGTCCTCTCCCGTCTTGGCTGGACCCCCGATATATCCCTCGAAAAGCGGCTCCAGACTCTGGAGAAAGAAGGCTGGGCCTGGTTTGATATTTCCCAGATCCATCCCGCGCTTAAGCGGATGCTTGATCTCCGCAATGAATTGGGCCTCCGGTCGGTTTTTCATACGGTCGCCCGGCTGATCAATCCGCTAAACGCCGCGGCCCATATCGTCGGCATTTCCCATCCAAAGTCGTTCCAGAAGGTGGGGGAGACTCTCAGCGCTATCGGAGATTCCTACGGACTCATCATCAGGGGCCTGGAAGGCGAATCCGAGCTCAACCTGTCCGGACCGGTAGAAGGGATGCTGGTCAACGGGAAACATGTCGTCCGGGCACACTTTGACCCTTCGATCCTTCATTTCCCGCCAGTCCGAAAGGAAAGGATTTTACTTCAGGACCTTGTAACCGAGGCCGGAACGGTAGAGAAGATCCTCCAGGGAACCGCGGACGAAAACCTGATTAACATGGCCCTCTGGAACGCCGCCGCAGGGCTCTACGTGTCGCGCAAAACAGACTCCCTGAAGAGAGCCCTGGAAATGGTTAAAAACGCGCTTTTCTCCGGAGAAGCGCAAAGAAGGCTTGGCAGAATTATGACCATTGCACACACTCAATCAAAATAGCCAATCGAATAAAGGAGATTCAGAAATGAATACGCAGACCCATGAAGCCGTCCCCCACGGTGGAAAACTGGTCAACCGGATCCTCAACGAAAAAGAGAAGGGAGAAGCACTAAAAAAAGCCCAGACGCTGAAAAAGAAGCAGATGTCGACAAGAGAAATTTCAGACCTCGAAATGATCGCCACCGGGGGATTTTCCCCGCTCGAGGGGTTCATGACCCGGAACGATTATGAAAAGGTCGTTCATGAAATGCACCTGGCTAATGGCCTTCCCTGGACCTTGCCCGTCACACTCTCTCTCTCCCAGGAGGAAGCCGCATCGCTCAAGAAGGAGAAAGAGATCGCGCTGGCGGATGAAAAAGAGGAAATCCTGGCGACCCTTCATGTCGACGAAATCTATCCATATGACCGCGAAACCGAAGCGATCAAGGTCTACCGGACAGACTCGAAAGAACATCCCGGCGTCCAGCAGCTTTTTCAGGCCGGAGAACTTCTAATCGGCGGAAAAATTTCAATGATCCAGCGCCCCAAGCATGAGGCGTTTTCCGAATACCGGCTCG
>DATNMI010000170.1:0-9819 GCA_035602375.1 Nitrospiria bacterium
GTTCAATGGGAAGCCAAAAAAATAATTACCGAACCGGTAGAATCCAAGGTGATTGATTATGCCATCCTTCATAAAACAGCGGAGGAGGGCAAAACGGCGTTTGAGGTGATACTGGTGGTCGTGGACAAGAGCGATGTTTCAGAAGGTTTAGGAATTGTTCGTATGGCGGGCGTTTACCCCAGGTTGATGGATGTAAATCCTTTGGCGTTATTGAAAGTCATTGAACTGAATCACACCAGCGAGAGCGGCCAGGACCTGGTCTTTATCGATATCGGGTCCGTGAAGATGGAAATCAATATCTGCCGGGGAGGGGTATTAAGATTTACCCGCCAGGTGGTCCTCGGCGGGAAAGCCATTTCCAATGCCATCATGACAAAAAAATCAATTTCTTTTGAAGAAGCCGAATTAATAAAAAAGGAAACGGGACTGGATGATCCGGAGGTCGAGGGGGTGATTAAAGAAGAGATCGATCGGATGGTTTTGGAGGTCCAACGGTCCATTGATTATTACCGGACCCAGTTCAGGGATATCCTGTTAAAAAAGATCATTCTTGTCGGGGGAACGCCCCTCATGCCCGGGTTTAAGGAATATTTCGAAGGGCAGTTTGACTTACCGGTTCTCCTTGAAAATCCATTTTCGTCAATGACCGGGTCTCCTGATCTTCTCAAGGAGGTTAACCCGGTCGGCCCGCTCTGGGCGGCATCCATAGGGCTGGCGCTACGGGGAAAATTTCCGGAGCATGCCGCATGAAAAGAGAAATTAATTTAATTACCGATGAGTTTTTTTTCGATCCCGAGGCAAGGTTCAAACGGATCGTCCTTGCCGGTTGGCTTTTCTGTTTAATCGGTCTGCTGGGCGGGATGATGATTTCAAAAGGGTTTGAAATTAAAAGAAAAAATCTGGAGATTGTCCAACTGCAGGGCCACCTCGCCCAGCTTTCCAAAGAAGAGGCCGATTTAACGGAATTTACGCAAAAAAATGGTCAGGTGAATGATGAAGGCTCTTTTCAGGATTCAATTCGCTGGGTGGAGATTCTCTCGACGATCGGTTCAATCGTTCCCGAGGGCGCCTGGCTCAAAGGGTTTGACGGAGGAATCACGAAAGAGGGGAAAGACCAGCCGGCTGTTAAGCAGATTAAGCTGACAGGATTTGCCAGTTCTCACGCCCCGATTACTCTGTTGTTGTCCCGGCTTGAACGGCAGTCGATTTTCTCCCAGATTCGTCTTGTTTATACTGAGAAAAAGGAGATGCCGGAAGACCATTTTGTACACTTTGAAATGACAGGAAGATTAAATTGATTACGCTTGAAAATTTGGCCCATTTTATAAGCACGCAACAGGCGTTTACCCTGAAAAAAGCCTGGAAGGACCCTCTCTATCTCGGGATTATTTTAACGCTTCTCATAACAATTTTTAGCGGATTCTTCTACAACTCGAAAAACCGTGAACTGATGAAACTTTTAGCAAATGAAGTGTCAACAAGGGCATTGCTTGCTCAGAAAGAAAAAAGTGTTTCTCTTTTGAGAGAAGAAGTGAAAAAAATAAATGCCAGAATTCAAAAAAAACCTCTGACCGGGGGTAATTTAACGGCAAACGAACGGAAAATGTCCCAGGTTCTGGAAAAGATGGCGCTCTCAGCCGCCGGGCAAAGGGTAGAGGTCATCTCGTTTCGACCTGACACTCTGAGCGAAGAAGAAAAGGATGTTTTGTTGACAGCCAAAGTCAGGGTTAAAACCCACTTTAACGAAATGATAGAATACCTGGAGCGGTTGGGCCATTTCCCCCAGCCGATCCGGATCGACCAGTTAAAAATAGAAACCCCTGACAATGAACCCTCCTATATTTACGCCGATCTGGTTTTTGTCACGAGGATCAGTAAGGAGAAGCATGAGATTTGAGATGAGTCTTGTTCGTCTGGTATTTTGTGTCACGATTATTGTTTTGACTGCATTGACAGGATCGGGCCAAACGAGAGAAGAGGAAAATCAGAAACGCGACCCTTTTAAACTTCCTTACCGGAAAACAGCTGTGCGCCCGGCGGGGATTGTTTTGCAGGGTGACCGATGGCGGTTAACGGGAATTCTAGTCGGGAATTCAGACGGGAGAATCGCCATTCTCAACGAACAGATTGTTTCTGAAGGAGACAGTGTTGCCGGAGGAACTGTTAAAGCCATTGAATCGGACCATATCGTTTTAACCGGTGTGTTTGGAAAAAGAACGCTCAGGATCAATTCGGATTTAGGAAGCCAGCCATAGGGGGTTAATTTCGATGAGCAAGGAAAAAATGAGAAATCTGAGAAGGCATCTCCTGTTCTGGGGGTGGATAGGGCTCTTGCTGGTATTGACTCCAAAAGCCTGGAGCCAGGGTGAGAGGCTCGGGATTTCGCCACGGGATTTTTCAGGAACTTCTCAGAAGTTTTCAATGGAGTTTCGAGATGCTGATGTTAAAGACGTTCTCCGGGCCATTGGCGCGCAAGGAGATTTGAATATTATTGTTCAGGACGATGTCAGGGGAAAAGTCTCGCTCAGCTTCAAAAATGTTTCCCTCGAAGAGGCCCTGGACGCCATTATTAAAAACCAGCGTCTTTATTCTGAAAAGACCGGGTCTATATTAAACATTTCCAGAGACATTACGACGGGAGAAGGAAGGGGGATCATTCTGACAAAAATGGTTCCCGTGAGTTATGCCAACGCCAAGGAACTCCAGGAATCTCTGAAAGGCCTCTTAAGTAAAAACGGCGCCATTGGGGTAGATCTCCGGTCGAACACACTTCTGATTCAGGACCAACCCGATATTGTCGAAAAGATCTCAAGGGTGGTTCGGGCGCTCGATCAGAGAACGCCCCAGGTGATGATTGAGGCCAGGGTGGTGGAGGCAAGCACTACGTTTCTAAGGGATATGGGAATCCAGTGGGGAGGTTATGGAAAAAACAGTAACGGTCTAACGGTCAGCGGAGGGGCCTATAAGGCTAACCCCACTGATCCATTCTTCACCCCGTTAACCGGCGGTATTGGGTTAAGCGGCGCCCCTTATGCCGTGAATCTCCCGGCAAATGTAGGGCCCGGCCTGGGGGGAGGCATCGGCGTTTCTTACGCTTCCCTGTCCAACAACCTTCTTTTGGACATTCAGCTTTCAGCGATGCAGGATACCGGAAAGGGGAAGATTTTATCCACCCCGAAGATTCTGACCTTGGACCATAAAGAGGCCAGGATTTCAAGCGGGATGGAGATCCTGATCCCTACGGCGTCCCTGGTCTCCACCGGAGCCTCGGCCGGCGGAGGCGCCACCGGAACGAGCGCAACCACCGGAGTGGCCACCATCAACGCCAAGCTGGAACTGGTGGTCACTCCCCATATTACTCCCGATCACCAGGTCATGATGCACCTGAAAACGGATAAGAAGGAGCCTGATTACACAAGGCAGGTTCAGAACATTCCCCCCCTGGTGACCCGGTCGGCTGAAACGGATCTCCTGGTGAGAAATGGTGCTACAGTTGCCATAGGGGGAATCTTAACCAAAAATGAGTCGGTTGAAGACAATGGCATTCCGTTCTTATCGCAAATTCCTATTTTGGGATGGTTTTTTAAAAAGGAGACGAAACAAGATAATGAGACTGAACTGATGATTTTTATTACGCCCACAGAATATATTGACGGCGTTCCTCTGGTAATGCCTTAACCGCGGAGCCGTCTAAATTGCCCAAAATTGTCCGCCTCCTGACAGGAATAAGAGCATTTCCTGTCATCGTCGATTTATTTTCTATTGGATTTCATAGAGTTATAAAGTAGTTGTCTGGTATGCTCTTTGCACTCTATAATAGCAAGGCGTTTTCCGCTTATTTTCCCCGTTTGCCGGTTTGACAAAAGAACGGTTGTCTAATATCCTTTATATTAAGACCTTAGGAGTAACCGGGGGAACTGTTAAAGCGGATTTAAACCTTGACAATTAAAAAAACGCTGTGATAGTTTCATCCCCCGGTAAACGGTCAAACAATTTTATTCATTTGTAACTAAAAGAAGTCTGGCGAAAAAGCTTCCGGCGAGAGGTTCAATTCATTTCAGGGCTGGCGCCAGACCGACAAGAGGGCAGCTGATATGGAAAATAAACGTCCCGAAGAATCTTATACGATCATGGTTCTTCCGAACCCGGCGTCGAAAACCTACCGTTTTTGCGTCTCCCGAAAAACGTTGAAAAGAGCGCTCGGCTTTTCGTCGGCAGGCCTGATTCTGATGGTCTTCTTTCTCTTTCAATATATCTACATGGTCGGGCAGACCTGGGAGATGAATTCTCTCCAGAAAGAGACTGTCACGCAGAAACTGCAGATTCAGCTCTTTTCGAACCGGATTGACGATTTAAAGAAACAGATGGTCCGGCTAAAGGAACTCGATTCCAAACTCCGGGTCATTGCCGATATCGGCCCTTCCAAGGTGAACACCGAAGTGTTTGGCATGGGGGGTAACGAAACGGCCTCAGCGCTTGAAAATCTCGTTGAAAACAAGAACAACCCTTCGGAAATGGTCAGGAAAATGGAACAGGATATCTCCATACTTCAGACCGCTTCCTCCCAGCAAGAGGCGAGCTTTCAGGAGCTGGGCGACGTAATGAAAGAACATCAGTCTCACTGGACATCCACCCCTTCGGTCTGGCCGGTCCGCGGATTTTTGACTTCCGGTTTTGGAAACAGGGTTTCCCCGTTTACGGGGATGGTCTCCCTTCATAAAGGGATCGATATCGCCGCCAAACAGGACACCCCGATCTATTCCCCTGCCGCCGGGATTGTCCGCTATCAGGGTTTTGACAGCGGATTTGGCCTTGAGGTCAGGATCGATCATGGTTACGGTATGGAGACGGTTTATGGCCATATGGCCAAGTCGGCCGTGAAGGTTGGGCAGAGGCTGAAGCGAGGGGAACTGGTCGGCTATGTCGGAAGCACCGGGCTTTCCACGGGGCCGCATCTCCATTACGAAATTCATGTTAATAATTTGCCGGTTAATCCGCTGAAATATATCCTCAATTAGAAAAACGTTCATATTTTTTCGAAAAAAACCTGGGTTGCTTTATTAACCCGGGTTTTTGTTTTTTCGGAAATGGTGTTTTATTTATTTCTGTGTTATATTTTTAAAGATATGACTTGCCGGAATCCTTCATGCTCAATCTCTTAAAGAAAATCTTCGGAAGTAAAAATGACCGGGAACTCAAAAGGCTCTGGCCTCTGGTCCACCGGATCAACGCCATGGAACCTTCCGTCTCCCCGCTGACCGATGAAAATCTTAGAGCGAAAACGGTCGAATTCAGAAAGCGGATCGCCGACGGTGAAACGCTCGACGAGATTCTTCCCGAAGCCTTTGCGGTGGCCCGAGAGGGTGCGAAGCGGTCCCTCGGCATGCGCCATTTCGACGTCCAGCTCCTGGGCGGGGTTGTGCTCCATGAGGGGAAGATCGCCGAGATGAAAACCGGCGAGGGTAAAACCCTCGTCGCAACCCTCCCCGTCTATTTGAACGCCCTGGCCGGAAAAGGGGTGCATGTCGTCACGGTCAACGATTACCTCGCCCGCCGGGACAGCCAGTGGATGGGACAGCTTTATACCTTTCTCGGTCTGACGGTCGGGACGATTCAGCATGATCTCGACGATGCGGAGCGGCAGGTCGCCTATGGCTGTGATGTCACCTATGGCACGAATAACGAATATGGGTTTGACTACTTAAGAGACAATATGAAGTTTGATCCCTCGACGTTTGTCCAGAGGGAGCTTTTTTACGGCATCGTCGATGAGGTCGACAGCATCCTGATCGACGAGGCGCGGACCCCTCTGATTATTTCCGGTCCGGCGGAGGATTCCACAGACCTCTATTACCGGGTCGACAAGATCATCCCCCTTCTGAAATTTGAAACCGATTACACCATCGATGAAAAGTCCAAAACCGCCGCCCTGACCGACGAGGGGAACGCCCGGGTTGAAATGCTCCTCGGAGTGGCCAACCTTTACGATCTGTCCAATATTTCGCTGGTGCATCATGTTCAGCAGGCCTTGAGAGGCCATGTCCTTTTTAAAAGAGACGTAGATTATGTGGTCAAGGACGGCGAGGTCCTCATCGTCGACGAGTTTACAGGGAGATTGATGCCCGGCCGGCGGTGGAGCGATGGCCTTCATCAGGCGATTGAAGCCAAGGAAGGGGTCAAAATCGCCAATGAAAACCAGACCCTGGCGACGATTACCTTTCAGAATTATTTCAGAATGTATAAAAAACTCTCCGGAATGACCGGCACCGCCGATACCGAGGCCGCTGAATTCAACAAGATCTATAATCTCGATGTGGTGGTTGGTCCGGCCAACCGGCCGATGGTCCGGGCCGATTATCCGGACGTCATCTACCGGACGGAGCAGGAAAAATTTAACGCGATTTCCGAAGAGATCGAGGCGCTCCACGAAAAGGGACAACCGGTTCTGGTTGGGACCATCTCTATTGAAAAATCTGAAAAATTAAGCGGAATGTTGAAGCGGAAAGGGGTCCGCCATTCGGTGTTAAATGCCAAGTTTCACGAAAAGGAGGCGGAAATCATCGCCCAGGCCGGCAGAAAAACCGCCGTAACGATCGCCACCAACATGGCGGGACGCGGAACCGATATCCTCCTCGGCGGCAATCCCGAATTTATTTTCCGGAAAGAGCTTGAGAAATTCCCCGATATCACGCATGAACAGTCGGCGCGGAAGAAAGAAGAGCTCAACGGGGAGTCGGAGCGGGAAAAGCAGGAGGTGATCGCGCTGGGGGGGCTTCATATCATCGGTACGGAACGGCATGAAAGCCGGAGAATCGATAATCAGCTCCGGGGTCGCTCTGGAAGACAGGGGGATCCGGGCTCTTCCCGTTTTTACCTCTCCCTGGAAGATGATCTCCTCAGAATTTTTGGCTCGGACCGGATTTCGGGGGTGATGGCGCGGCTCGGAATGGAAGAAGGGGTCCCAATCGAGGCAAGAATCGTCAGCAAGGCGATAGAAAACGCCCAGAAAAAGGTCGAAGCTCACAACTTTGATATCCGCAAACAGTTGATTGAATATGACGATGTCATGAACAAACAACGGGAAGTCATCTATGAGCAGAGAAAACAGATTCTCAAGGGCGAAGAGGTCCGGGAGGAATTCCTCTCCATCGTGGACGAACGAGTTGAAGAAATGGTCTCTTTCTACTGCGATCCTAAAGCCTATGCCGAAGAGTGGGATCTGAAAGGTCTGGCGGAAGGATTGCAGCGGCAGTTTTCGGTCTCCCTCGATCTGGAAAAAGAGATCAAAGGCGGGGAGACCGGACATCAGGTATTAAAAGATACGGTTGCCGGGGCGGTCCGTCTTGCCTATGACGAGAAAGAAAAAGAGCTGGGGACCGACCTTTTACAAAATATTATGCGGCAGATCATGCTGGCGACGATCGATTCCCAGTGGAAGGACCATCTCCTAGGAATGGACCATCTCAAGGAAGGGATCGGTTTAAGGGGATATGGGCAGAAAGACCCGCTCGTGGAGTACAAACGGGAGGGGTTTGAAATGTTTTCGGCCATGATCGACCGGGTCAGATCTGAAATGGCCGAAAGGTTTTTCAAGGTGAAGATCAGGCGGGACGCGGTTCCCACGGAACAGTTGGTCCACCGGCCGAAGCGAATGATTTTGAACCGGGGAGAAGAAGTTTCCGCCGGGCCGGTTCATCGCGATGCCAAAAAAGTAGGCCGGAACGAAGACTGCCCGTGCGGAAGCGGCAGAAAATACAAGAGGTGCCATGGCCAATAAACCGGCGGAAAACAACAAGATATTCCGTGAAAAAATCAGGGACCTGAAGGAGAGTCTCCGGCAGAAGGAGCGGGAGCTTTCCTTTTTTATTAACGCCGGCAAGCTCCTCACCTCTTCCGTCGCGTTTGATAACACGGTTCAGACCATTCTGGAGCAGGCCCACCTTCTCGTCCGGAGCCAGGCCTGGACGTTGCTCCTGCTTGACGAGTCGTCCAAGGAACTCCGCTTTGAAATGATCAACGGCAAGCATAAGAAATCGTTCAAGCCCTTTCCGGTCAAGCTGGGGCAGGGGGTTCCGGGGTCGGTTGCCAAAACGGGAAACCCGGTCCTGATTACCAATGTCGGGGAGAACCTGAAATATTCGACCGAAATCGAGGAGAAGATCATCTCCCGTCCCAAAACGATTCTCGCAGTTCCGGTCAAAACAAAGAAGAAGATTTTCGGAGTTCTTGAAATGGTCAACAAGGAGGACAACACCCCCTTTGTGTCCAAGGACCTTGAACTACTGATGAAGCTGGTCGATCAGGCGGCCATCGCGATTGAACGGGCCTATCTTTACAAGCAGATGTCCGAACTGGTGGTGACAGACGACCTGACCCAGCTGTTTAATTACCGCTATCTTGAGCAGACGCTCGATAGCGAACTCCGGAGAAGCCAGCGCTACAAATCGCATATCAGCCTGGTTTTTCTGGACATCGACCACTTTAAAGAGGTCAACGATACCAACGGGCATCAGGTGGGAAGCCAGCTATTAATCGAACTGGCCAAAATGCTGATGGAAAATCTTCGCGACGTCGATATTATCGCCCGTTACGGAGGGGACGAATTTGTCGTTGTTCTGCCCGAAACCAGCGTCGATACAACCTATCAGATCGTCAAACGTCTTCAGAAAAACATCCGGGAAGAGCGGTTCTTGAAAAAGCGGGGATTAAAAATCCATATTACCGTCAGTTTCGGCATTGCGGGCTTTCCCATTCATGCGAAGAACAAGGAAGACCTTCTTAAGCTGGCCGATTTTGCCATGTACCGGGCAAAACAGGCGGGGCGCGACAAGATTTTTATCGCCGGCGAGCCCTAGAAGATGTGGATGCCCACTGTGAAATAGTAATGAATGAAGTTCTCCTCCGGAATGGGCGCATTGATCGGCCAGGCCATTTGAAAGCCGACCGAGGTGGGATAGGCCCCCAGCACATCAAGTCCGAAACTTATCCCGGCACCAATATCTCCCTTGTATTTATCGAAAAGAAAAAGGTTTCTCTCCTCCGAGACATTTCCCGTATCCGCGAAAAGAGCCCCCTGAAGGGTATGAAACAGCATCACCCCCCTCGCATTAAAATCGAGATCCAGATTAAGCGGAAAAAAATAGTCGGCGCTGAATATCGCGCGTGTGCTCCCTGTTACCGCCGCCTGAGTGTACCCCCGCAGGCCGTTCCCCCCGCCGATCAAGAATGGCTGGTTTAGGGGTCCGGACGACTCCCCCATCTGGGACTTCAGGGTAATGCCATGATAAGGGGCCCATTTTATTTCGCGGGTGAGATACAAAATGGCGCTGACATTATTGGGGTGATCCGGCCCTGTAAATTGCTGATTGGCGCCAAGGCCCAGTTGAGCGCCGCTATGCCCGATCCAGTAGTTCAGGCCGATAATGCCCCGGTTTTCAGGCTCCAAAGAAGGGTCCTGGGTGCTCTCCAGCCGGTAATTCGTTTCAATCGACTGCGAAAAAAAATCGGAAGGCTTGTGCCGGAATTCATGCGTATAATCTCCCCGGACGCCGCTGCTTAACAGATTTTTGAAATAATAAAGGCTGAATACGTCCCGGCTGTCGTAGACCCTTCTTAAGGAACCGCCGAACTCCAGCGCCGGGTTGCGGGATTGAAGGTCGAACGCCCCGCTGAACTTATCGAGAAGAAATTTCCATCGTGCGGGAACCCGGTTGTTGGACAGGTCCGGATCGTTGGTCTCATGGTCGGGATCGAGTTCCACCGCCTTCAGTGGCTTGGTGCTTTTGAAAATAACCGTTTTGGAAGGCGCCGCTCCGTCCA
>DATNMI010000172.1:0-3972 GCA_035602375.1 Nitrospiria bacterium
CGGCTCTTCCAGAAAATCTTTTCCCCCCATCGCCAAAAGGAATTTTCCATCGGAATCAAAAACCACAACTCTTTGTCCGTAAGTATCTGAAACATAAATCCGTCCGGCGGCATCGGTCGTCACCCCCATCGGCTTGGTTAAAACCCCGGGACCGTCCAGACCCAGAATTCTGAAATCCTTTTTCTTGTAATCGAGCATCAGGATTTTTTTCCAGGCCGAATCAGCGACAAAAAGGCGGTCCTGTCCATCGTAATGAACGCCATAAGGCTTTTGAAGATGGGCCGTCGGGTCTTTTCCGACAAGGAAACCAAGGACCGATTTTCCAAAGCTTTCTTTGTCCACCTCCTCCGCGGAATCAATGGTTTTGACAAATTTTATCCGGGGCGTTTCAGGGGGAAGGGGCCAGATCATATCGACTTTTTTTTCAGGAGACGTCGCGCACGCCGGCAGGAATAGCAAAAACAAAACAATAGCCGCCCATCGAATAAATGGTCTTGAGAAATTCTTACCTGCTTTTTTAATCTCCTGCACCCTTACACCCCTATTCCCTGAATTCTGTCCGCTTTCAGCCTTGAAGATTCGCGAACTTTATCTCTTTTCTTTAACCATCCCCTACACCCTTACACGCCTATACCCTCGCACTATTTGATATGGCAAGTTAGACACAAAGCGCTGTTCTTGTTGCTGGCCCGGAGAAAAGGGTCTCTCCCTTCCAGATTCTTTTCATCCGGGTTGTGCGGATCATGACAACTGGCGCACTGGACCTTGTCCCCTTCAAAAGTCTGAACCCCGTTGGGGAAGACCCTCCCGCCGTCTTTCTTCACAAGGGTCGGTTGATTAAAACCGGGGTCAAGACCTCTCGATGGATACGCCATTGAAAAAGGGTGGTCGTCCCGGAGGTCGCGGGTCAGATAACGGATGGTGGCATCGTGCGCACCCCCGATTCCTGTCGCGCCTATGCCTCCGTATGCCCCCTCAGAGCGGTTATGACATTTTCCGCAACTGTCCGAACCTGGTTTTCCTTCCGGATTCATCCTGTAATGGACCTTCGCGTCGAGCCATCCATGATACTTGGGCTTGTTCAGCGTAGAATCCACCGCGACGCTTCCATCATGGCATGAGAGGCAGGCAAGCGAAATCCCGTCAGGAGCCTCCACCTTGGAGTCAAAATTGGGACTGCTGTACATCTGATATCCCTCCTGCTTTGGAAGTTCCCTGTTCCAAAGAGGCGCGGCGGAACTTCCGTTATGGGGGGTATGGCAGTAAATACAGGTCTCCCCGTAGTCGTTAAACGAGCCGCCCTGCATCGGACCGGTCTCCGCTTTATACCCTCTCTTGTTCAACGCGCTTAAATCATGACGGGAACCGATAATGGTCCCCCCAAAGGCATACCTGTAGAGGGTAAATATAAGAATTACCGACAGGAGACTCCAGAAACCTTTATAAAATTTATTCAGCATGGCAAGGCAGACAAAGTGATACTATTATATGGATTGCAAAAAAAAGACCAATTAAAAAATAAAATATTCCTTTTAAAAATCAATGGGTTATTCTATTTTTCATCCAGCCAGTAAAAATCGTTTCCTGGACGAAAGGAACTCTTTTACCACTTTAGGGAGCTTTAATTTAAAGACCGGGGGCAAAACCCTCCAGTTTACTGATCCCTTCCATGGTGCCAAACCATTTTGATCCGTAAGAATCATGGCTGATCGTAAAGACCGAATCGTCAATCACGCCTTCATTCCGGGTATATTTCTTCCATTCTTTTCCGTTATAAAATCCGATGCCCCCTTCCGTGCCGATCCAGACGCCGTTATCGGAATCAATAAAAATATCGGCAATGAAATTCCCGGGCAGGCCGGACCCTGTGGTAAACGTCTTCCAGCTCTTTCCGTCAAATCTTGAAAGACCGGCCCCCCAGGTTCCAAACCATTTTACCCCGGAACGGTCGATCGCAAGCGATAGGATATAGTTGGGATTATACCCTTCGGCCTCTTTACCAGGCGATGATGCGTGGTGTTTGCCCTTATTCACGATTATTTCATAGTCTGGAATATCTTTAAGCTCGGCCCCCAACCCATCTTTATGGGTATAGGTTTTCCAGTTGACTCCGTCAAATGAGTTGGCTCCCCCTTCGGTTCCAAACCAGACCGTCCCTTCCGGATCTAGGCCTAGAGAATAGACCCAGTTGTCTACAAGGCCGTCTTCCTTTGTAAATTTGCGCCACTTGACCCCGTCGTAGAGATTGGCCCCTTTCCAGGTGGCCACCCAGAGACGACCTTTGGAATCAAACAGGGTTTTGTAGACAAAGGGATCGGCCAGCTGAGGCCGATTGTAAACCTTCTTGATTCCTGAAGTAATTCCCCTTCCAATAACGACCAGTCCGCCGCCATGGGTTCCTATCCATTTATTCCCTTTTGCGTCAACGTCGATGGATGTGACGTCATTAGAAATCAGTCCGGTCTTATTATCGATTTTTTTTACAATTTTTTCTTCCCGCTTGTCATAAACAATCAGGCCCTCGTCCGTGCCGACCCAAATATAGTTCTCCTCAAAAGCAATCGCGTGAACGCCCGCATTAATCTGGTAATTGGTCCATACAGGGTGAAAAGGGCTCTTAACGGCTGATGGTTGGACAGAGGAGGAAGCCTGGCCTGAAAGGGAAGGTTGTCCGTTCGGACTTTTTGAACCGTTTTTGGCACACCCGGCGTCAAAAAAGAAGAAAATCGGGAGAAACAGGCTGATCCCAAGAAAAAAGAGAGCGTTTTGAATCGGATTCACCAGTTTGAACATTTCGGCCACAGACCCCCCTATGAAAGGAGTCTGATTCTACATTTTTTAATAAAAACAAGTCAATCCTATTCTCCTCACGAAACCATATCGAAGAAAAAGGTTTTCTTTTATAAAAACAAGGGCTTATAAATACAATGTCCGGTCATGGTTTCTCATCGTCCCATTTTAATTCTTGAACGATTGAATTGAATTCTCTAGAATCAAAAAGATGATGATGAAACAAAATTGTTGGTTATTGAACCCAGGGGGATTTACCTATCTGGCGGTCATGGCAACGATCGTGATTACGGGAATACTATTATCGGCAGTTTCTTATCAGTGGAAAATGATTTCAAGCAGGGAAAAGGAGAAGGAACTCCTGTTCAGGGGAGGAGAGATCCGCAATGCGATACGCCTTTATGTCGAAACTGACCCGTTAAGGCGGTATCCTCATTCATTGGAAGACCTGATCAAGGACCCCCGGTCTCCCAAAACAGTCCGTTATTTAAGGAAGGTCTATTCTGATCCCATGACGGAAGAAGAGTGGTCTACGATAGTAGACCCTGCGCGGGGGCTGGTCGGCGTGCATAGCAAAAGCAAGAACCCGCCGGTAAAAACCGCCAATTTCTCTTTTATCAACAGATGTTTTGAGGGGAAAACCAAATATTCGGAGTGGCTCTTTATTTACCAACCGATCATTCTGCAAGTGCCAATGTTGCCGCCACAGCAGGGAAATTCCGCGGCCGTCAATGCGGGGGCTTCTACCCTGGCGGTTTTTGCTACGCCCTGTCCGGCAGGTTCGCCCCCGACAACCGCTCCATAAATTCTCTCTTCAGCTCCCGACCGGCGAATCTCAGGCCGCGGACGCCTCTACGGACACCTTAACATTGGCGGTGACATCCGAATGGATCTTTACAGGAACGGTAAAGAGCCCAAGTTCCTTGATCGGTTTTTCGAGATGAATTTTCTTTTTATCGATCTGAAAGGATTCTTTTGCCAGGGCCTCCGCAATATCTCCAGAGGTCACGGAACCGAAAATTTTTCCTTCTTCTCCCGCTTGAGCCATGATATGCAGGGTAACAGCCTCGATTTTCGTTCTAAAATCTTCGGCTTCTTTCATGATCTTCTTAAACTTTCCTTCGATCACCTTCTTTTCATGCTCAAGGGCGCGCGTATTCTGGTCGGTCGCCAGGATTGCTT
>DATNMI010000181.1:0-4922 GCA_035602375.1 Nitrospiria bacterium
GTACAAGGAAAAGGTTCGGATGATAGAAAGTATTGTACGATTTCATTTCCCCGAAAAGGGCGGTATCTCCGGCGTCATAAATCTTGAACCCGTTTGAGAACTCAATGAGATATCCCGCCGCTTCTCCGCCATAGGTCATGCTTTTGGGGGAAAAGGGTCCGATCCCCGAACTATGAACCGCTCTGAGCATGGTGATTTCTACATCTTTTATCTTAATGGCGCCCCCGATGTTCATCGGTTGCAATTTGGCCCGATCGGCTCCCTCCTGCCAGAGGTAGGTCATCAGTTCAAAAATAGAGACTACTTTAATCTCTTTATTTGTTGATTCTTTCGCAATTTCAAGCGTGTCCCCCAGATGATCAAAATGCCCATGGGTGACCAGCACAATATCCGCTCCGAAAAGAGGCGTGAGGTCAGGGTTTCCCTCTGCGTTTTTGAATGGGTAGAGCGTGTTTCCCCGCGCCCAGGGATCGATCAGAATAACGGTCCCCTTCGGCGAGACGATCTTGAATCCCGACTGGCCCAGCCAGGTCAATTGAACCCCTCTGCCGATTTCAGTGGCCGGCAGGGTGCGGGCCGGTACGGCTAAAATCGCGGCAAAGAGGAGGAGGGAGATGAAAGCAAATAACTGTTTCATCAGGTTTAGTTCAGTTTCTTGAGGTTCTCGTCCGAGACCTTCACGTTCCCTTTGGACCGGATCTGCCCTACCTCTTTCTGAACAAGCTCATTGATAATATTGTTCTTGTTTTCCTGGGTTAACTCCTCATATTTCGGAGTTTTGATATCAGTCACTTTAATAATGTGATAACCGAATTTGGTATGGACCGGTCCTCCCATTTCATTGACTTTCAGCTTGAAGGCTTCGTCAGAGAAGGCCTTGACCATTCTATCCTTTGAAAAATAATCAAGATCTCCCCCCTTTTCAGCGCTTCCCTTGTCAATCGATTTTTCCTTGGCCAGTTTTTCGAAACTTGCGCCCCCGGACAGGTCTTTCTTGATCTTCTTGGCCTCTTCTTCGGTATTGACCAGGATATGGCTGGCTCTGATCAGTTTGAAATCCTTGGCGTTCTTTTCGTAAAAGGCCTTTAATCCTTCTTCGGTCCCTTTTTCTTTTACGATCTTTTGGGCCATTGCCTGGGCCACAGCCTGTTTCTTGACCTTTTCAATCTCTGCCAGAACGGCGGGATCGTTCTCCAGTCCCTGTTTTTTACCCTCCATAGCCAGGATCTCTTCTTCGATCATATAATCGAGGAGCTTCTTTTTCCCTTCATACCCTTCAAACTGGCTTCGCATCTGGGGTGGAATCGAGGAGAGCTGTTTCATAAACTGTTCGGTCGTGATTGAAACGCCGTTGATATTGGCAAGTTCTTCCGCCCTTGCCGCTCCGGTCATAAAGGTCATTAAGATGAATAAAAGGAACAAAATTACTCTGTTTTTCACGGGCTCGTTCTCCTTGATGGATTTGTAATGAGTTCTGAAATAATTCAGAACGGTTCAACCTTCGGGGATTCCCCTTGCTTTGTTAATGGATCGGACGATGTTTTCAATGGCGAGAGTCTCTTCCTGGGATATGTCGGTAAACTCGACCCCCATTCCGGGAAAATAGAGGATTTTCTCAAACTGATTTCGCGTCCAGACGACGCGTCCGCTGGTTTCAATGATTTTAGCGGGCGAATCGGGGAGAGAAAACCTGATCTTGAGCTGACTTCCTTTTTCGAGCGGCTCCGGGGTCTCGATAAACAATCCTCCGATTCCAACGGCTCCCGTAATGCTCTCCTTCCAGGGATCTTCATTCTTCTGGTATTGGACTTTCATGGCGAGAAGTGCCCTGGCTTTTTTTCGCCGGCCGGCTTTTCGGTTCCATTCGATCAGGATACCCACGAGCTCAGAGAGAGAAACAGAGGAAATGAATTCTTTCTCATTGTCGAAAAGCGAGAGCGTTTCTTTTTCCCGGTCAATGCGAATGTTGTAATCCTTGTAATTTTCAGACTTCCGGATCGGAATTTCCATCAATAATCAATCCAGGGTTCCGATTCCGTAAGGTACCTTGTCCCTCTGAAATTAATCCGGCTCCGGATGCGGGTAAAATTATGTTTCTGCAGGATGGAGACCAGTTCGCTCATGGCTTCCCCGGGGGTGGGAAATGGAGGCGTGACCGCGGTGTAATTTTCATAGGACACCTGCGCGATGAACCCTTTTTCCCCTTTCCGGATATGGACATTCCTGTTAAATGACCTGATGCGGGTGTCAAATCCTTCAACCTGATGAATTTCAGCCAACAAGGGAGCGGTAAGTGGTTCCAATTTTATTTCCTCCTGAATTATCCTGGACAATGAGGATGATAACGAGCAAAAAGGGGAATGAAATCTTTATTGGTTTATACAATAGAAAGAGCCGGTTTGTAAAGCGAAACTTCCATTCCATCGGATAGAGAATCCCCCGAACACCCTCTCCCTGATCACACCTCCTATTTGGTCCTTCCCACCGGGGGGAGGGGCTTGGGGGCAGGCCAATCTATCAATTTCCACCACAGGATGTCTTGACTCTTGGGATGAATATGTGTGATTTTATTGTGGCGTATATCGGAGAGAAGCGTTAACGATGGATAATTTTAGAGGAAAAATCGTTGTGGCCGATGATGATCCGGATATCAGGAACATCCTTCGGGACAGGCTCGAGAATCAGGGGTTTGAGGTCGTACTCGTAGCGGATGGCCGGGACGCGGTACTGAAAATCGCGAAGGAAGACCCGGTACTGGTCCTTCTGGATCTTCAGATGTCAGGGATGAGCGGAATTGAAGTCCTGAAGAAGGCAGACCATGACGAGATTCCGGTAATTATTATTACCGCGTTCGGGACCATTGAGAAAGCGGTTGAGGCGATGCGGGAAGGGGCCTTTGACTTCATCACGAAACCCTTTTCCCCGGATCATCTTGACCTGGTTGTCAAGAAGGCTCTCGATTTCAATAGAATCCGCCGGGAAAACCTTCTGTTTCAGAAGGAGACCGCGCTCTTGTCGAGAGACATCATCGGAAATAGCCCTCCGTTGATGGAAGTTGTCAGAATAGCCCGCGGGGTTTCCGAAACATCTTCCACCGTTCTTCTTCTGGGAGAAAGCGGGACCGGAAAGGAGGTCTTTGCGCGGGCGATTCACAAATGGAGCCGAAGGGCCAGCCGTCCGTTCGTGGTGGTCAACTGTGTGGCATTAAATGACGAACTGGTTGAAAGCGAGCTTTTCGGCCATGAGAAAGGGGCCTTTACGGGAGCGCATCAGACCAGGAGGGGCAAGCTGGAGTATGCCCATGAGGGAACGGTGTTTCTTGACGAGATCGGAGATTTTAAACCCGGCCTTCAGGCCAAACTCCTTCGTTTCCTTCAGGAACGGGAGTTTGAGAGAGTCGGGGGCTCCAGAAATATCCGCGTCGATATCCGGATCATCGCCGCGACAAACCGGAATCTGGAGGTTGAAGTCAGAGAAGGGCGTTTCAGGAAGGATCTGTTTTTCAGATTAAATGTCGTGACGATTCGTCTGCCGCCTCTGCGGCAAAGGAAAGAGGATATCCCCGCCCTGGCCCGTTATTTTCTGGAGGAGGCGTGCCGGAAATTGAACAAACCGCTGATCGCTGTTTCGTCGGCGGCGATGGACCGGATGATGGCCTATGACTGGCCGGGAAACTTAAGGGAGATGGAAAATCTGATAGAGCGGGTCGCGGTACTCTCCGACGGAAAGGAAATCACGGCGGGAGATGTTCCCTTCCTCTCATTTCAAGATAGCGATCAGGAGGCGATGGAACTCCCCTATCACGACGCGGTCCGCTTTTTTCAAAGAAGAATCTTGCGTAACGCCCTTGATTTGACCCGGGGAAATCAGGCAAAAGCCTCGGAGGCGCTTGGACTTCAAAGGACTTACCTGTCCCGGTTGATCAAGAAGCTGAACCTTAAAATACAATAGACCGGGAGCGTTCTATTTTTCTCCGTTTTTTCTCTCTGTTCTGGATTGTTCTTGCCGCCGCCTCTCCTGCTTTTGGCGAGGGCGTTGTGGTGGTTAAAAGCCAGGACCTCCCCCTTTACAATAAAGCCCTGAAGGGAATCAAAAAAGTTTATCCGGCGAACCTTCCCATGTTCAATCTGGAAGGGGAGAATCAGAAACCTGAGAGCGTTGTCAAGGCGCTCTCGGAGGAGAAACCGGACATGATCATCTCGATCGGACCGCTTGCCACCCGGATGGTCCAGGATCAATTTCCCGACACGCCCCTTGTATTCTGCATGGTTTTTGAAACAGAGCGTTTTCCTGTTTCCCGCCAGAATACGACGGGGGTATTCATGGATATCGCCCCGCGCAATCTTCTCTCCCGGATGAAGGAACTTTTCCCGGACGTTAGAAGAATCGGCCTTCTATACGACCCGAAAAAGAACCGGAAAAAGGTTGACGAAGCCAGAGAGGCGGCCGCCTCCCTTGGAATAGCTCTCATTGCGTCCCGCGTCTCATCGGAAAAAGAGGTTCCCGGAGCGTTAAGATCGCTTCTGGAAAACATTGATCTCCTCTGGCTTGCGCCCGACAGCACTGTGGTCACACCCCCATCCCTGGAGTTTCTTTTTATAACCTCGTTCGAAAACAGAATCCCGATTGTCACTTTTTCAGAGGACCTTGTTAAAAAAGGGGCCGTCGCGGCTTTTTCGCCTGATTATGAAAGCATTGGAGAGCAAGCGGCCAATCTGGCCCGCCGGATCCTGAAGGGAGAAAAAAGCGGGGATTTGCCGGCGCAAAAAGCGGAAAAAGTCCTGTTGTCGGTGAATTCGATGACGGCGAAAAAACTAAACATCCGGCTTAATTCCAAAATGGCCGGAGCGGCGGAGTTTAAAATTGAATAAGGAGAGTTTGAAATTCAAGCTCGCGATGATTTTCAGCCTGATTATCGTCGT
>DATNMI010000190.1:0-3715 GCA_035602375.1 Nitrospiria bacterium
ATCTCCGGCCACTTCCCCGTGAAATGATTCAATCGTTTAATCTCACCTATCTTAATCTTTCAGCAGTTCTCTTGAGATAACCAGCCTCTGTATTTCTGATGTGCCTTCGTAGAGGGTCGTTATCCTGGCATCCCGGAAAAACCGCTCCACTTCGGTCTCCTTGGTGTAACCATACCCCCCAAAAATCTGGACCGCCTTGTAGGCGGCCCGGTTTGCGGTTTCTGACGCGAGCATTTTGGCCATCGCCGCTTCGCGGGTGACCGGTTTTCCCTGATTTTTCAGCCACGCGGCCCGGAGAACCATCAGGCGGGCGGCGTCGAGTTCGGTTCTCAAATCGGCCAGCATCCATTGAATCGCCTGGAAGGACCCCAGGGAGTGATTGAACTGTTTCCGGGTCTTCGCATAGACGGTTGCCTCTTCCAGGCAGCCACGGGCAATTCCGAGCGCCTGAGAGGCTATTCCTATCCGCCCGCCATCGAGCGTCGCCAGAGCGATTTTAAACCCTTCATCGGGGGTTCCCAGAAGATTTTCGCAGGGGACCTCGCAATCCTGAAATAAAAGTTCCGCGGTATCTGAACTCCTCAATCCAAGTTTATCTTCCACTTTGGCGACAGAAAATCCGGAAAATCCTTTTTCGACGATAAATGCGGAGATGCCCTTTTTCCCTTTTTCAGGAGCGGTCAGAGCATAGACGATGGCAATGTCCGCTTCCCGTCCGTTGGTAATGAACAGCTTGGTTCCATTGAGAAGAAACCGGTCGTTCTTGAGAGTGGCGGTCGTTTTCAGGGAACCCGCGTCCGATCCCGCGCCAGGTTCGGTCAGCGCGTAACAGCCGAGCTTTTGGCCCAGGGCGAGCGGCGTGAGGTATTTCCTTTTTTGATCTTCGGAGCCAAACCGGTAGATGGGATCGCAGACCAGGGAGTTGTTGACGGTCATAATGACTGAAAGGGAGGCCCAGACCGATGAAATCTCCTCCATCGCCAGGACATAGGAGACCAGGTCCATGCCGCTTCCGCCATACTCAGGCGGAATCACGGCGCCCATCAATCCCAGGCTTCCTAACTGGCCGACCAGCTCCCGCGGGAAAACCCCCTCCCGGTCGAGACGGGAGGCATGGGGCTTGACCTCTTTCTTCACAAACTGCCGGACCATTTCAGCCGTCATAAGCTGTTCTTCTGAAAACTGGAAATTCATTGATTCGGAGGGGCCTTCGCAAGTAGAATGTTTTTAAAATTTAATCTTATGTCCGCTGTGAAACCGCTCCCAAAGCCAGCTCGGAGGCCCCCCGCACCCCCTCGCTCCGCACTGGCAAAGCCAGATGCTACGCTCTAATTGACATTTTCTACCTGTCTTTCCAGTAATTCAAATGTAACTATAGAAGCCCCGGCCGCTCTTTTTCCCCAGCCATCCCGCCTCCACATGATTCCTCAGCAGGGGACAGGGGCGGTATTTGGGGTCTCCGAGATCCCGGTGGAGCACCTGGAGAATATCGAGACATACATCAAGGCCGATCAGATCGGCAAGTTCGAGAGGCCCTTGCGGAAAATGGGCGCCTGCCTTCATCGCCAGGTCAATGTCTTGAGCCGAGGCGACCCCCTCCATCAGGGCAAAGACCGCCTCATTAATCATCGGCATCAGGATCCGGTTGACGATAAACCCGGGCCTATCGCGGGAGACGACAACGGTCTTCCCCAGTTTTTCCGCAAAAGACCTTGTCAGCGTAAAAGTCTCTTCAGACGTATCGGTTCCCCGGATGATTTCTACCAGGGGCATTACAGGAACCGGGTTCATGAAATGCATGCCAATTACCTTTTCAGGGCGGCGGGTCGCCCCTGCCAGACGGGTAATGGAGATAGAGGATGTGTTGGTAGCGAAAGGCATTTTTTCAGAAAGCAGAGCATCGATCTCCCGGAATATCTCGATCTTGACCTTCTCAATTTCAACGGCTGCTTCGATGACAAAATCGGCATCTTTCAGGCCGGAGAGGGTATTGACCAGATGTAGCCGGGAGAGAGCGGGCGCTTTTTCTAAAGCTGGAAGGGTTCCCCGCTCGACCGCGGTGTCGAGCCCCGATTCGATCCGTTCCTTGCCTTTTTTTAAGGGATCATCTGAAACATCAAATAGAGAAACCTCCAGGCCTGAAACAAGGCAGATCTGCGCGATGCCTGTTCCCATACGGCCCGCGCCGATGACCGCGATTTTTCCCGGAAATTTGGTTGGGACAGCTGATTTCTCCATTTCGTTCGAAGTATATCACCGGCTCATTGAGTTGTAAAACAGGGGCCGCCCGCATTACCGGTTGTGATCCGGAAATCCAGGGACATCACAAGACCCCATTAATTGTTTATCGAAAATCTTTCCCATACTTAAAATAAACAATACTCTAGTAGAGCATTGAGGCCAAATTAAAATCAGCGTATCTTTCATCCCGGCATTCCTCCCATTTAACTATTTTTCATACACCCTGGTAATCGAGCACTGTTTCAAGTTTAAAATGTCTGTAGGTTATAAAGGGTAACCATTGGTCCCGAGAAAGGCGATAGTGTATGCTGGTAAATACACGCCATGGAAATAGAATGATGACCAAACGAACGATTGACGTGAAATTACGCTGGCCTCTTCCGAAACAGGACTATTGGTCCACTCCGTTCGCCGAGACGTTGCTGCACCATCTGGATCTAATCTCCGGAGTTACTGTTCTGGATGTCGCGTGCGGCCATGGCATTCCAGCGTTTTACCTGGCTGAGCATGTCGGAGAGACGGGCCAGGTCCTGGCGGTCGACTCCAGCGAGAATCAGATTGCCCTTGCACGATCAATTCAAGGCAGGCATCTCCCATGGCTATGTTTCGAGCCCCTGGACATGAGGGCGATACCGCCAAGCGTGCCGACCTTTGATAGAATAACCGGCAATTTATCAGTTATGTTCTTTCGACCTAACCGCCTAGAAACTATTCAGGGCTTGGTGGACCACCTCAAGCCGGGCGGACAGCTCGTGCTAACCTTTCCCTCTCTTGGGACGTTCGATTCACTCTGGCGAAGGATCGATCGCGAAATGGCCAGGCGCGACTTGAGTGTGGAACGCCGTAATCTCGAATTGTACGTGGCTGAGCGGCCGTCTGCTGAAGAAGGCCGCGGGTGGTTGACATCTCTTGGTCTTGAACGAATCGAGGTAACCGAGTGGCCTTTGGAGATCGCCACTGGCCCCGGTCCGATGTTTTTACACCATCCGTTGCTTCGGGGAGGTTTTCTCGAAGATGTGTACGAGTGTTTCGAGGATCAGCACCTCGCCGATGAGGTCATGAATGCGGTGTCCGAAGACCTTCCAAGCTTTATTCCCTTGATAGCTCAGCGTTGTGTTTTGTCGGGATGGAGGATGAAATTACCTAAATCTGACGTGATAAATTCGACACATCTTTAAGAAGGGATCTGATATCAGATAGGGTGCTGATGTTGATCTTCAACTCCTGCAATATCCTGGCCCTTGCTCAAATCGAGGAACCTTTCTGTTTTCATCAGGTTTACCGCCGTCCATTCCATACAAGGTTACAAACGACAAATGTAAGTCGGGAGTTCAGGCTGTTTTGAGCTATCGAGAAAAGATATTGAAATAAAGCTTGTCTTTGGTAGTGGGTCAGTTTGAAATATAAACAGTGACAAAGAGAGCTAAAGCTGTCATTATTTTTGCATGCTTAAGCCTATGAGCAAGAAAAGTTC
>DATNMI010000195.1:0-1756 GCA_035602375.1 Nitrospiria bacterium
GGAAGGAAGATTATTTCCGCGGATCTGTCGACCTGATTGAAATGAAGGGGGTCTTTTTTGACGATGAGACGCTCGGCTCCAAGTATGTCGTCGGAGATATCCCTGCAGACCTGATGGATCTGGCCAAAGAATACCGGGAAAAAATGCTGGAGGCCATTGCCGACCAGGATGAAGTCCTGTTGGAAAAATTTCTGAACGGAGAAGAGGTCACTTCCGTGGAGATTAAACGCGCGCTCCGGAAGGGGACGATTTCGATGGCGTTTACTCCCGTTTTCTGCGGAGCGGCCTTTAAAAATAAAGGAGTCCAGCTCCTTCTTGATTATGTGGTTGATTTCCTCCCTTCCCCTCTCGACATCCCCCCGACTAAAGCAGTCCGCCCCGGCACCGAAGAAGAGGTGCTTCTCCGGCACGATGATAATGAACATTTTTCGGCACTTGCTTTTAAAATCATGACAGATCCTTTTGTCGGGCAGTTGACCTTTTTCAGGGTTTATTCAGGCACATTGAAGGCCGGATCCTATCTTTACAATTCCACTAAAGAAACCAGAGAGCGGATCGGGCGTATTCTTAAAATGCACGCAAACAAACGGGAAGAAATCAAAGAGGTGTTTGCCGGAGAGATCGCCGCGGCGGTCGGGTTGAAGAACGCGACGACCGGAGATACGCTCTGCGAAGAAGATTATCCCGTTCTCCTTGAAGTCATGACATTCCCTGAACCGGTCATCTCCCTGGCCATCGAACCGAAGACAAAGGCGGATCAGGAAAAGATGGCAATAGCTCTTCAGAAATTGGGACAGGAAGATCCTTCTCTTCGTATCAATACGGATGAAGAGACCGGCCAGACCATCATCTCCGGAATGGGAGAATTGCATCTTGAAATTATTGTCGACCGGATGAAGCGGGAATTTAAGGTCGAAGCGAATGTCGGAAAACCGCAGGTGGCCTTTCGGGAGACGATCCGTTCGAAAGTTCAGAGCGAAGGAAAGTATATCCGTCAGACCGGCGGACGCGGACAATATGGCCATGTCTGGCTACAACTGGAGCCGCTCGAACCGGGAACCGGTTTTCAGTTTGTTAACAAGGTTGTCGGGGGCGCTGTTCCAAAAGAGTACGTTTCCGCGGTTGAAAAAGGGGTTGCGGAAGCGCTTCAGAACGGAATTATGGCCGGATACCCAATGGTGGATATCCAGGTGACGATTTTTGACGGATCGTACCATGATGTAGACTCCTCTGAAATGGCGTTCAAGATTGCCGGATCGATGGCAGTCAAAGCAGGGGCCTTGAAGGCCAACCCGACATTGCTCGAACCGATCATGTCCCTCGAAGTCATTTGTCCCGAAGAGCATATGGGGGATGTGATGGGTGATTTGAATTCACGTAGAGGAAAGATCCAGGGAATGCGATCAAGAGCGGGGGCCCAGATCATCGACGCGCTGGTTCCTCTTGCTGAAATGTTCGGTTACGCGACAGATCTTCGTTCGATGACACAGGGTAGAGCCACCTTTTCCATGCAGTTTGCGCATTACGATCAGGTCCCCAAAAACATTTCTGACGAAATTATCGCTAAGACCCAGGGGACAGAAAAGTCTAAATAGTAAATATCAATTCAGGCGTTGCCGCTTGTAACAAGCCGGGTGGACCGGTTTTTCCAAAGCGGCCTCGCTGATGGCGACGGAAGGAAGAATACAAAATGGCAAAGGCTAAATTTGAGCGGACGAAGCCGCATATAAACGTTGGTACGATTGGGCACGTGGAC
>DATNMI010000197.1:0-14985 GCA_035602375.1 Nitrospiria bacterium
GAGTGACCGGGGATCTGGCCGGATTTGTCTCAGGCGTCTACCTGCGGGGGACCCCTTTTATCCAGATACCGACCACGCTGATCGCCCAGGTCGATTCAAGCATCGGGGGAAAGACCGGCGTGAACCACCCTCTTGGAAAAAATCTGATCGGGGTTTTCCATCAGCCCCGTTTTGTCTGGATTGACACCGATCTCGTTCAGACTTTGAAGGACCGCGATTTTATCTCAGGTTTGGCCGAGGTGGTAAAATACGGGATGATCTATGACGCGGCCTTTTTCAATTTCATGGAGGCGAACCATGACCTCATACGCCACCGGGACCCAGGTGTTCTTTTTCAACTGGTGAAACGGTCGTGTGAAATCAAGGCCGAGGTTGTCGGAAAAGATGAAAAAGAATCCGGTCTTCGGAAAATTCTGAATTATGGGCATACTCTGGGACATGCGGTGGAGGCGGTGACGGCCTATAAAAAATACCGGCATGGAGAGGCGATCAGTATCGGGATGGATTTCGCCGCGCGGCTATCGGAAAAAGAACTGGGTTTGCCGAAGGATATTGTGAACCGCCAAAAGAGACTTCTGGAATCTTTGGGGCTTCCCTGGAGGCTCCCGAAACTGAGACTGTCTGAACTGATGGGGAGCATGCTTTTGGACAAGAAGGTCTCCTCCGGGAAAATTTATTTCATTCTGCCTGAGAAAATCGGAAGGGTGAGAATTGAGCCGGTTTCCAGAAAAAAGATTGAAAATGAAATCCGGAGAAGCTTGTCCGGAAAGGCGCTTTAACATCTCCGATGTTACTTGGACTTTGTTTTTTTTGGGGAAACCAGTTTTTTTGATGCCTTGATCTTGGCTTTCAGTTTCTTTTTCTTCACGACCCTTTTCCTCTTGAGTTCGCGCGATCTTTCAGTGCCTTTGGGCATTCTTCCTCCAGGATAAGATTAAACGACTGCCCTATTTTAATGAATGGGCCCGAAATGTCAAGCCTTCTTTCCCGGGGCGATGAAAAGACTTGCGGAGGTTGGATAAAAAAAGTATTATTTTTATTATGATTTTGAATTATTTTATCGGCGCTAATATCCCCGCCCGGAGCGCTTTTTGAAAATCGGCCAATACCTCCGAAAATCCTTTCTCACAGGACTCCTTGTGATTACCCCCGTCTGGGGCACCTACCTGATCCTCCGGACCCTCTTTTTATGGCTAGACGGCGTCCTGGGCGGGTTTATCAGGTCAGAATTTAATTTCTATATCCCCGGGTTTGGAATTATTTCCCTGATTGTGGTGATTTTTCTGGCCGGAATTCTCTTTGCCAATTTTCTCGGCAGGAAATTTGTGGAAGCGTGGGAGAACCTTCTAAACCGGGTGCCGGTGGTGCGCAACGTCTATTCTCTTGTCAAATCGGTGGTTGATACCTTTTCGAACCAGAAAAAAGAAAAGCTCAGCCGGGTTGTCCTAGTGGAGTTTCCCCGCAAAGGGAGTTATACCATCGCTTTTGCCACCGGTACGCCGAGCGAGGAGATTCACGCCCATGCCGGGGAGCGCCTTGTTTCCGTCTATGTGCCGACCACGCCGAATCCGACCGGGGGTTATATGCTCCTTCTTCCCGAAAAAGATATTAAACCCCTGGCCATGTCGGTAGAGGAGGGAATGAAAATGATTCTCTCCACAGGCGCCTATACCCCTCCGCCCAATCACAGGAAGCCGGAATGATCTGGAGTTTTGCATGAAACCGGTATCCGCTGTCGTCCTTGCCGCCGGGCTGGGAACCCGGATGAAATCGACCCTGGCTAAAATTCTCCATCCCCTTTGCGGCAGACCGATGATCCTCCATCTCCTCGACCGGTTAAATAACCTCTCTCTCGACAAGATCGTTCTCGTGGCCGGACATCAGAGGGAAAAGGTTTCTGAAACGGTGTTCGGAGCCTATCCTGATGTCAAGATCGCCTTTCAGGAAAAACAGTCAGGAACAGGCCACGCTGTCTTGCAGGCCGAACCGGTCATCGGGGGCAAGAAGAGCGATCTTCTGATTTTAAACGGCGATGTTCCGCTTATTTCAGAAGATATTTTAAGCGGTTTGATCCTGAAACACCGGAAATCAGGAGCGGCGCTTTCTCTCGTGACGGCGGAACTTGAGAATCCAGCCGGCTATGGCCGGATCGTCAGGAACCGGGCAAAGCAGATTGTCAAAATCGTTGAAGAAAAAGACGCATCTCCGGTCCAGAAAAAGATCAGGGAAATTAACGCCGGGATCTACCTGGCCGATTCAGGCCTCGTCTTTGAAGGGCTAAAAAAGATCAAACCGCAAAACGCCCAGGGAGAATATTACTTGACCGACATTGTCGGGTATTGCCTCTCTAAAAAGAAGAAAGTGAACACGGTCAAAGTTGAACAGACGGCTGAAATCATGGGGATCAACCACCGCGGGGAACTGGCCAGAGCCGAAAAGCTCCTGCGCCGCAGAATCTGCGAGAAGTGGATGGCCGAGGGGGTTACCCTGATCGATCCGGACCTTGTTTTCATAGAGGAAAGGGTGACCATCGGCCCCGACACTGTTCTCCATCCGGGGGTCACCCTCCGGGGGAGCAGTTCAATCGGGAAAAATTCCGTGATCCATACCGGTTCGGTCATATCCAACAGCCGCCTCGAAGAGGGCGTTGAGGTCAAAGCCTACTCGGTGATCGAGGGGGCCCATCTTGGAGAAGGCGCTTCGGTAGGTCCCTTTGCCCACCTCCGCCCGGGGTCGGAGATCGGGAAGAACGCCCGCATCGGAAATTTTGTCGAAATTAAAAAAAGCGTCATCGGCGAGGGGTCAAAAGCGGGGCATCTCTCTTATCTTGGGGATACAGTTTTAGGGAAAAATGTGAACGTGGGGGCCGGGACAATTACTTGCAATTTTGACGGCTTTGAAAAACATCAGACCCTGATCGGGGACGATGTGTTTATCGGGAGCGACACACAATTCATCGCCCCTGTCCGGGTTGAAAGCGGAAGCGTGATCGGCGCCGGCTCTACCATCGTCAACGATGTCCCGAAGGACAGCCTTGCGTTAAGCAGGTCTCCCCAGATTATTAAAGAGGGTTGGGCGGCCAGGAACCGTCTCAAGGGAAAACCTCCGAAAAAGAGGGGTGCGTAATGTGCGGGATTATCGGTTATATAGGGGAGCGGGAAGCGGTACCGGTCCTGATGGATGGCTTGAGAAAGCTTGAATACCGGGGATATGATTCTGCCGGGATAGCGATCCTCGATAACGGTAAAATGGTGCTCAGGAGATCGGCCGGAAAGCTATCCAACCTCGAGGCCATTCTTTCGAAAGAACATTTCTCCAGCAAGGTCGGCATTGGCCATACCCGGTGGGCCACCCACGGCAAACCCTCGGATGAAAATGCCCACCCTCACCGAGCTGGAAAAGTTGTTCTCGTTCATAACGGCATCATAGAGAATTTCATTCCTTTAAAGAAAAAACTGGTCTCGGCCGGATGCAAGTTTGAGTCAGAAACGGATACCGAGATCGTCGCTCATCTGATCAACCTCCGTCTTGAAAAGGGGATATCTCTCGAAACGTCGGTGCTAGACGTGCTCAAAGAGATCAAGGGGGCCTATGCGTTGGTCATTCTTTCGGAAACGTCTCCAGGAACAATTATCGCGGTTCGGAACGGCTGTCCTCTGGTGGTGGGTTTGGGCAGAGGGGAGGTTTTTGTCGCGTCAGACATTCCGGCGACTCTGGCCCATACCCGGGACTATCTTTTTCTTGAGGATGGTGAAATGGCGATTCTGACCGTAAAAGGGGTGGAACTCAAGGACTTCGAAGGGAAATTGAAGGCGAGAAAACCGACGACGGTCACCTGGAGCCCTGTAATGGCGGAGAAGGGCGGATTCAAGCATTTCATGGCCAAGGAGATTTTTGAACAGCCGAGAGCCATCGCCGATACCCTGAGAGGAAGAATATCGCTGGATGATGCAAAGGTATCGTTTCATGAAATTCAGTTGTCAGAGGATTTTATCCGGCAGATCGGCAAAATCCATCTGGTTGCCTGCGGAACCTCCTGGCATGCGGCTCTGGTCGGGAAATTTCTGATTGAAAAACTGGGCCGGGTGCCCGTGGAAGTCGATATCGGTTCGGAATTCCGCTACCGCGAGCCGATCCTCTCCCCGCAGGACCTTTTCATCGCGATTTCTCAATCGGGCGAGACAGCCGATACTCTTGCCGGGCTTCATGAAGCGAGAAGCCGCAAGGTCAAAACATTGACGATCTGCAATGCCCTGGGGAGCACCATGGCGCGCGAATCCGACGGGGTCATTTATACCTACGCAGGTCCCGAAATCGGCGTTGCGTCGACCAAGGCGTTTACGACCCAGCTGACCTCGCTTTTTCTCCTTGCCCTCTATCTGGGACAGGTCCGGGGAACGCTTTCAAGAACGCAGATTTCGGATTATCTTGCCGCGCTGGTCCATCTTCCGGTCCTGATCGAGGATATCCTGGGCCGTGAAAAGGAAATTATTGAAATCAGCAGGCTCTATTTCCGGTCGAGAGATTTTCTCTACCTTGGAAGGGGAATCAATTACCCGATCGCCCTGGAAGGGGCTCTAAAACTCAAGGAGATTTCCTATATTCATGCCGAAGGGTATCCCGCGGGTGAAATGAAACATGGCCCGATTGCTCTGATCGACGAGAATATGCCGTCGGTTGTTCTCGCGCCGGACGATTCCGTTTTTCCAAAGGTCTTGAACGGGATCATGGAAATCAAGGCGAGGAACGGAAAGGTCATTGCCTTTTCCAATGCCAGGGACGAAGGCCTTCTTTCGAATGTCGACCAGCTATTCACGATTCCTAAGACAGACCCTCTTTTAAATCCGATTTTAATGAGCATTCCGCTCCAGCTTCTCGCCTATCATATCGCGGTCCTTTGCGGCAACGACGTGGACCAGCCGAGAAATCTTGCCAAAAGCGTTACAGTTGAATAGGAGCCCGGAGCCAGTGGAATTGTTTCAAGGCTTGAATCCAGCCCAGGAGGAGGCGGTGACCCACCTCTCAGGGCCTATTTTGATTCTCGCCGGCGCCGGAAGCGGGAAGACCCGCGTCATCACGACCCGTTTTGCCTGGCTCCTTCGGGACCATGGCGTCGGACCGGAAGAAATCCTGGCTGTGACATTTACCAATAAAGCCGCGGGAGAGATGAAAGAGCGGATTGCCCGGATGACCGGAACCTCCGGGCTTCCCTGGGTCAAGACGTTTCATTCCGCCGCGCTTCAAATTCTCCGGGCCGAAATCGGGGCGGTGGGAGGAAGTCCCGGATTTACGGTCATTGACCAGGGGGATCAGCGAACGTTGGTTCGCGAATGCAGTCAGGAGCTAGGGGTCAATGAGGAAATCTATTCCGCGAAGACGATCGCGTCGAAAATCAGCGAACTGAAAAACCTTCTTCTGGCACCGGAAGATTATGCCCGGAAGGCGCAGAGCTTCGGTCTTCAGGATAAAGTCGCAAAAGTCTATGCCCTCTACCAGAAAAAACTCTCGACCCGGAACCTTTTTGACTTCGACGATCTTCTTTTCCGGCTGGTCGATCTTTTCACCAGGTTCCCCGATGTGTTGAACCGGTATCAGGAGCGGTTCCGTTATATCATGGTGGATGAATACCAGGATACCAATCATGTTCAGTATAGGCTGATTTCCCTTCTGGCCGCCCGGCAGAGGAACCTTTGTTGCGTCGGAGACGACGACCAGAGTATTTACGGGTTCCGGGGCGCCGATGTCCAGAATATCCTCCGCTTTGAAAAAGATTATCCGGACGCTAAAGTGATCAAACTGGAACAGAACTATCGTTCGACCGGGAATATCCTCTCTGCAGCGAACGGGGTGATTGAACATAACAGCAGGCGGAAGAGAAAACGCCTCTGGACCGAGAATAAAAGGGGCGAAGCGATTGAAATCTTCCGGATCGAAAACGAAGAAGAGGAGAGCCGGCTGATCGCGAAGACGGTCCGGGGCCTCATCCAGGGGAGGGAAGGGGCCGGCCCCGGTCTCGATTTTCACGATTTTTCGGTCCTCTACCGGACCCATGCCCAGTCGAGAACATTTGAAGAAGCGTTCCAGAAGGAAGGGATTCCCTACCGGATTCTCGGCGGCCTCCGGTTTTTCGAACGGAAAGAGATCAAGGACATGGTCGCTTATCTCCGGCTTGTTGTCTATCCGGACGATGAACTCAGTCTGAAGCGGATCATCAATTTCCCACACCGTGGCATCGGCTCCGCAACCGTTGAAAAACTGGAAGAATCTGCCCGGCAGAGCCGGACGTCCTTACGGGCCGCCGTCGGAAAGGGAGCGGAAATTCTCAGCGGGCAAACCGGGAGGTCGGTTACCCTATTGTCCGACCTGTTGCTTGATATTCGTCAGAAGGCCCCGGAAATGTCGCTCCGCGACCTGGTCCAGTTCATTCTCGACCGGACCGGGATCGTAGAGGCGCTGAGAAAAGAGAAAGCTGAGGACAAGATCGAGAACCTGACGGAGTTTTATTCTTCTGTCGCCGATTACAGGGACGGCCAGGCGCTGGAAGTCCTTCCCGATTACCTGGACCATATTGCGCTCTTTTCAGGAGACGATGATAAAAAAGAGGGGAAAGAGGTCCGGTTGATGACCCTTCATGGGGCCAAGGGGCTTGAGTTTCCGGTCGTCTTCATGCCGGGGATGGAAGAGGGGATTTTCCCGCATGGGCGGTCGCAGACGAGCGACCTGGAACTCGAGGAGGAGCGGAGGCTCTGTTATGTCGGCATGACCCGTGCCCGGGAGCGTCTTTTCCTGACCGGATGCCGAAGCCGGAGGATATTCGGAACCCTTCAATTTAATTCTCCCTCCCGTTTTTTGAACGATATTCCCGTTGAATTGGCGCGTCAAAAAGAGTTATATATAGAGGCGTCGCTTGGACTTAAACGGGCTCCGGAACGCTCCTGGGGCGGCGGTTTTTCGGAGCCGGTAAAGAAATCTGGCGGGCCTTTTGTCCATCAGAACGTGATCCATCCGCTCTGGGGGCGGGGGGTGGTCCTCTCCCGGGAAGGGGAAGGGGATGACCAGCGGGTCACCGTTAGGTTTGACGCGGCGGGCGTCAAAAAGATTGCGCTGAAATTCGCCAATCTCAAATTTCTTTAGTAGATGATTGAAGAAGTCTCTTTTCGTCGTTCCCGAATGAATTTATCGGGAATCCAGGTTCAGCATAATTAAATGCCTGTGGATTCCCGCCCCCTGCCGAGGACTTCCGGCATTAATATTTTATCGGACGGGCGCTTTCGCGGGAATGACAATCTTTAGTTGCAGGTTGATGTCCCGGTTGCAGCAGCCTCTATGGAGTAAGAATGAAGATTAGTGATGAGGAGGTAGCGCATGTGGCGCGGTTGGCGAAATTAGCCCTGTCCGATGAAGAGAAGTCTGCCTATACCCGGCAGATGGAACAGATCCTGACCCATATCGACCAGCTCAATGAAGTGGAGACGAAAGGGGTCGAGCCGACCTCTCACGCGATACGCATCGAAAATATTTTCCGGGAAGATCAGGTGACAACTTCTCTCCCTCTGGATCAGGCGCTTGGAAACGCGCCCGACCAGGATCAAGCCTTTTTCAGAGTGCCTAAAATCATCGAATAACCAGTAAGCGGAATATCCGGCTTTGCCGGTATGGAGCGCGGGGGGCAATGAGCGGTTTTAAGCGAAGGCCCCCGGATTAGATTGGAGATCACCTTTGTTGAGAATGATGTTGAGAAGCAAAATCCACCGCGCCGTCATTACTCAGGCCGAACTTGATTATGAGGGGAGTATTACCATCGACCAGACATTGATTGAAGCCGCCGGGATGCTCCCTTATGAGCAGGTTATGGTTTCCAATCTCCATAATGGCGAACGGTTTGAGACTTATGTGATCCCCGGCGAGCGGGGTTCCGGACAGATATGCCTGAATGGTCCTACGGCCCGGAAGGGAATGGTCGGAGACCAGATCATTGTTTTCTGTTATGAGCTATACAACGAAGAGGAATTAAAGACCTATAAACCTCTGATTGTCAAAGTCAACGACCAGAACAAGATCGTTTCCTGACCCGAAATTCTACTATGAAAAATCTTTACCAATTGACCGTTCATGAAGCGGAAAAACTGCTCCATAAGAAGGAGATCAGCTCACTTGAGCTCACGCAGTCGGTCCTGGCAAGGATTGAAAAAGTCGAGCCGAAGATCGAAGCCTTCATGGAAGTGCTTCATGGGGCCGCCCTGAAATCTGCCGAAGACGCCGACCGCCGGATATCCCGGGGAGAGAACCCTTCTCCGCTGAACGGAATTCCGGTGGCCGTCAAGGACAATATCTGTACGCTGGGGGTACGAACCACCTGCGCATCGAAGATGCTGGAGAATTTCATCCCTCCTTATAATGCGACCGTTATCGAAAAACTCAAAAACGCAGGAGCCGTGATTGTCGGAAAGACCAACATGGATGAATTTGCCATGGGATCTTCCACCGAGAATTCCGCTTTTAAGAAGACCCGAAACCCCTGGGATACGAGCAGAATTCCGGGTGGTTCGAGCGGCGGTTCCGCCGCGGCGGTGGCCGCCGATTTCTGCCTGGGTGCGCTAGGGTCAGATACCGGCGGTTCAATCCGCCAGCCGGCGGCCTGTTGCGGTGTCGTCGGCTTGAAGCCGACCTATGGCCTCGTATCCCGATTTGGACTGATCGCTTTTGCCTCGTCCCTCGACCAGATCGGGCCCTTTTCGAAAGATGTGACCGACGCGGCGATCCTTCTTGAAGCGATTTCTGGCCACGATCCCAAAGATTCCACCTCTCATAACCGTCCGGCAGGGACCTTCCGGCAGGCCTTGAAAAAAGAGGTCAAGGGCCTGAAAATCGGAATTCCAAAAGAGTATTTTATCAAGGGGATCAGTCCTGAAGTCGAAAAGTCGGTTATGAACGCGATCTTCTTATGGAAATCGCTGGGTGCGGAGACGGTAGAAATCTCCCTTCCCCATACATCCCTGGCGGTATCGACCTATTACATTCTGGCTACGGCGGAGGCCAGCTCCAACCTGGAACGGTATGACGGCGTCAAATACGGCTACCGGGCTAAAGGGGCCGCGAACCTGAACGAGATGTACGAGAAGACCCGATCAGAAGGTTTTGGTCCCGAGGTCAAACGGAGGATCATGCTCGGCACCTATGCGCTCAGCTCCGGTTATTACGACGCCTATTATAAAAAAGCCCAGCAGGTCCGGACCCTTTTTATCCGGGACTTCAGCGAAGCGTTTGAGAAAGTCGACGCGATCGTGACGCCGACGGCGCCGACGGCGGCCTTCCGGATCGGTGAAAAGACCTCTGATCCGCTTCAAATGTATCTCTCGGATATTTTTACCATATCGGCCAATCTGGCGGGAATTCCGGCGATTTCCATTCCGTCAGGGTATACGTCGGACGGACTTCCGATCGGCCTTCAGATCATGGGCCCCCATTTCGGGGAGCCGGCGCTTTTGAACCTGGCTTTCGCGTTTGAACAGGCAGGCGCCTATGAAAAAAGAAGGCCCTCGCTATGAAATATGAGATGGTCATCGGGCTGGAAGTACATGCCCAGATGTTGACCCGGTCCAAACTCTTCTGCGGATGCAGCGCCTCGTTCGGGGCCGCGCCGAACAGCCAGGTCTGTCCGGTCTGCCTGGGCCTCCCCGGAGTTCTCCCGGTTCTCAACCGGAAGGCGGTAGAATTCGGAATAAAAACCGCCCTTGCCACGAATTGCCGCATCAACGGGGTGAACCGGTTTGCGCGGAAAAATTATTTTTATCCCGATCTGCCGAAAGGGTACCAGATCTCCCAGTACGAGCTCCCGCTCGCGGAAGTCGGCCATGTCGATATCGTTCTGGAAGGAAGAGAAAAAAGAATCGGCCTCACCCGGATTCATCTTGAAGAAGATGCCGGGAAGAATCTTCATGACGCCGGAGAAGACGCCAGCCACGTCGATTTAAACCGGGCCTGCGTTCCCCTGATGGAGATCGTCAGCGAGCCGGATATCCGCTCTTCGGGGGAAGCAGTGGCCTATCTCAAGAAATTGCGGAATATCCTGGTCTATCTGGAGGTTTGCGACGGAAATCTGGAAGAGGGAAGCTTCCGGTGCGACGTGAATATTTCTCTCCGCCCTATAGGGCAAAAGGAATACGGGACAAGAACGGAATTGAAAAATATCAATTCGTTCCGGTTTATTCAGAAAGCGATAGAATACGAATCGAAAAGGCAGGAAGAGGCCCTGGAGGATGGGAAAAAGATCGTTCAGGAGACGAGACTCTGGGACACCCAGAAACAGGTAACGGTCCCGATGCGGTCCAAGGAATATGCCCATGACTACCGTTATTTTCCGGAACCCGATCTTGTGCCGACCCGCGTCGGTGCCGAATGGATCGAAAAGATCAGGGCGACACTGCCGGAGCTCCCGGACGCCAAACAGGCCCGGTTTGCAGTCCAGTATGGACTTCCCCCTTACGACGCGGCCCTCCTCACCCAGAGCAGGAAAATCGCCGACTATTTTGAAAAGTGCGTTGCCCTCTACAACCAGCCGAAGCAGATTAGCAACTGGATCATGGGGGATCTGTTGGGCGACGAAAACATTCCTGTTCCGGCGGAGCATCTGGCGGGAATGATCGAGTTAATTGACAAGGGAACCATCAGCGGAAAAATCGCGAAGACCGTTTTTGAAGAGATGGTCAAGACGGGCAAACCGCCGGGCCGGATTGTGGAAGAAAAAGGGCTGGTCCAGGTCAGCGACGACGGAATGCTGGCAGAATGGGTAGATCGGGTGATGCGGGAAAACCCGGACAATGTTGCGCAATACCGCTCGGGGAAAGACAAACTGTTTGGTTTTTTTGTCGGGCAGGTGATGAAAATTTCCGGGGGAAAGGCCAACCCCGGCAAGATCAATGAGATCCTCAAGAAAAAACTGGCGCCGCCGGCATAAGTGGAGCATCTGGCTTTGCCAGTGCGAAACGAGGGGGCTCGGGGGGCAATGAACGATTTGTGTGAAGGCCCACCGATAAAATGAGTAAGAGATGGTTTCTGGGAAGCATTGCTCTCTTGGGAGTCGCGGTTATAATGTCGTCAGGGGGACGGTATCTTGAGACGAAGTCGGGCTTCTGCAACTCCTGCCACGAAATGAACCGTCCTTACGATGGGTGGAGATCATCGGGAGCGGAACGTTCCCATCAAAACTGTATTATCTGTCATTCAGGCCCGGGAATTTCGGGTGTTCTGGAAGCGGAGTTACGAGGAGCAGGCCAGATAATTGCCCATTTTGCCCTTAAAAAAGACGAGTTAAAAGGTCCCTTTATCGCGAAGGTCCCGAACTATTTTTGTACCCAGTGCCACAACCTGTCGCTTCCAAGAACAGCCAAGGGCCATCTTCCCTATCAGATTGACGGGAAGGCCTGTTCGGAGTGCCATCGCCACCGGCAGGGGTGGGATTTCTCCGGAGAGGTTCGGCCCGGTAGTCAATTATAGGGGCTTGCGTCGCCCCCCTCACCGGCAGAGCCCGATGAAGCTTCCCCCTCTCGCTCGCTGTGCTCGCTGGGGCGATGCCCCCTAGGCGGCTTAGCCAGAGGAGTATGAGATTTGATGGAGAAAAGGCGATGCGGGTTTATCCGTAGGCATCTATAACATTGGAAAGGAATTTTTAAATGAGCGAGATTGTTTATACCTTTGGCAGAGAAATTATCGATTCCAGGGGAAACCCGACAATAGAAGTTGAGGTCACGCTGGATAGCGGCGTTATCGGACGGGCCTCCGTGCCATCAGGCGCTTCCACCGGAGAGCGAGAAGCGGTTGAATTAAGAGACGGAGACAAGAAGCGTTTTGGCGGCAAAGGGGTTCTCAAAGCGGTGATGAACGTCAATGATGTCATCGGGCCTGAAATTGTAGGTCTTGAAGCCACAGATCAGGTCTACCTGGATGAATTCATGATCGAACTTGACGGAACCCACAACAAGCGGAAACTAGGCGCCAACGCGATCCTGGGGGTTTCTTTAGCCGTTGCCCGCGCCGCAGCGTTTGAAGCCGGGCTTCCCCTCTACCGCTACCTTGGCGGACCGGGCGCGAGGCTCCTTCCGGTGCCGATGATGAATATCTTGAACGGCGGGGCCCATGCCGACAATAATCTCGATATTCAGGAATTCATGATCATGCCGGTCGGGGCGACCTCCGTGGCAGACGCGATCCGAATGGGCGCGGAAGTTTTTCACAAACTAAAAGAGACTCTCCGGAAAAAGGGCTATTCCACCGGAATCGGAGATGAAGGGGGTTTTGCGCCCGATCTCGGCTCCAATGCCCAGGCGCTCGATCTGATTCTGGAGAGCGTTCGCCTGTCGGGGTATAAGGCGGGCAAGGAGATCGGCCTGGCTCTTGACGTCGCGGCGAGTGAGCTTTATCATAACGGCAAATACCGGCTGAAGGGGGAGAGAAAGGACAAATCGTCCGAAGAGATGATCCGGTATTATGAATCTCTGGTCAGGCAATATCCGATCCTTTCCATAGAAGACGGGTTGTCCGAGAAGGATTGGAAGGGGTGGAAAAAGATGACCGATCAGATTGGGGACAAGGTCCAGTTAGTCGGCGACGACATATTCGTTACCAATCCGGAAATCTTTCGAAAAGGGATTGAGGAGAGGATTGGCAATGCGATCCTGATCAAGTTGAACCAGATCGGCACGTTGACCGAGACCCTGGAAGCGATAGAAATGGCGAAGAAGTCGGGCTATTGCGCGATTATCTCCCATCGGTCCGGAGAGACCGAGGATTCGACGATCGCCGATCTTTCCGTGGCCACGAACGCTGGACAGATCAAGACCGGGTCCCTCTGCAGGACCGATCGGGTGGCGAAATACAACCAGCTTCTCAGGATCGAAGAAGATCTTGGAGAGGCGGCCCGTTTTGAAGGGGAGGGGGTGTTTTACAACCGATGACGGGCAATGTTTCCCGGCGGCGGCTCGAGGAGGCGGAAAAGAAAAAAAAGAAAGTCCTCTACGCCGTCACCGCTTTAATCCTCTGCTATCTCCTCTTCTTCTTCCTTTTTGGAGAAGGGAACGTGTTCCGCTATTTCTCCATGCGGAAGGCCTGGCATCAGACCGAGGCGGACATTGCCCGTTTGAAAGAAGAAAACATACGTTTGAAGCAAGAGGCCGAGGCGCTCCGTTCGGACCCCGCGGCCATTGAGAATCTGGCAAGGGAGGAGCTGGGACTGACCAAAAAGGGGGAGATCATCTATGAATTTCCAAAAGAGCCAGCTCCCTCGAAGAACGCTCCCTGAACGATCATGAAATGGCTTCTCGACCACCCTAAAACTTTCATGGCCATTCTCTTTACCTTCAGCTTTATCCTCGCCTATTTCATCCTCAGCCATGTCTTTAAGTAGACTTTAAAAAAATCAAGATTTCGGGAAATCAGAAATAGAAATAGAGCGCGAGCCAGAAGCCGAGGCCGGTGGCGATGATCAGTTTTTCAAAGGGTTTCAGCTCCTTTGACGTGATGAAAAAGGGGATGCTCAACGGAAATGTCAGAAAACAGGCAGTGACATATACCCACTTGGGAATCCTTTTCCCGTAAGGCTTGTCCGGGAAGAGGCTGCAAAAAGGGCATTCCATGCTCCCTTCAAGCCGCTGTCCGCACCGGGCGCACCGGGTAATTCCGAGCAATTCATCGAGGTTTTCATCCATAGGGCACATTCTTGATGAGACAGAGGTTCTTACCGCAAATTATAGCAGTTTAACCGGGAACCCCGCCATACCTTAGATTGAAATAAATTATCAAATGATACTTGATCTCTATCACGGCTTTCTTTAAGCTTATATTCGAAGTCTGAATCGCCAAAACTCTTAATATCGGCAGGGGAATCGTTGACCAAAGAGGAGATCCGGAAGGAGATGCTTGATCGGCGGAAACAGATGTCCGCCGGAGAGGTCGCAAATAAATCCAGGGCCATTTCGGAGCGGCTCTTCAGCCTCGATTTTTTTTTACGGGCCAAAGTGGTCCATTTCTATGTCAGTTTCAAAAACGAAGTCGATACGCATTCGATAATTCGGAAAACCCTGAGTTTGAGAAAAAGGGTGGTGGTCCCCTGTATTCATGAAATGGATCATGAAATGATTCTTTCAGAACTGATTGACTTTCAAGAAGATTTAAAACCGAACCGGTTGGGTATTCTCGAGCCGGATGAAAATGCGGTCAGGCCGGTTCATCCCATGGCCGTCGATCTGATGATCGTTCCCGGGGTCGCGTTTGATCCGTCGGGAAGCCGGATCGGTTATGGCAAAGGGTACTATGACCGCCTCCTCTCCAGAACCTCAAACGCGCTGGCGGTTGGATTGGCATACGAATTTCAGATATTAGAAGCCCTACCGGCCTTATCCCATGATGTCCGGATGGGCAAAATCATCACGGAATCCAGAACGATTGAATTAAACAAAGAGGAGACAGCTCCGAAATGACGACGGCCAGAATCATTGACGGAAAGAAAATTGCCGAGGCATTTCGGCTGGAAATTGCACGCGACATCAAATCCCTTGCCGCTAAAGGGGTGACTCCGGGCCTTGCGGCCGTTCTGGTAGGGGATAATCCGGCTTCCCAGGTCTATGTCCGGAACAAGAAAAAGACAGCGCACGAGCTAGGCATGTATTCGGAACTCCATGAACTGGACAAGAATACGACGGAAGAATCTCTGTTGAAAAAGGTGGATGAATTAAACCGGGACCCGAAAATCCATGGAATCCTGGTCCAGCTTCCGCTCCCCAAACATCTGGACGAGAAAAAGATTATCAACGCGGTTTCGCCGGATAAAGATGTCGACGGGCTCCACCCGATCAGCGCCGGAAAGCTTCTGACGGGCCAGCCGGGGCTGGTCCCCTGCACCCCCTTCGGCGTGATGAAACTCCTGGAATATATGAACGTCGAACTTAAGGGGGCCCATGCGGTTGTTCTGGGGCGGAGCAATCTCGTCGG
>DATNMI010000201.1:0-4045 GCA_035602375.1 Nitrospiria bacterium
GCAATATTAAAAAGATGGTACCCTGCCGGATCCAGCCGGCCCATTGAAAAGTTTACCGCATAGGTCATCATCGCCGCCGGCCGGTTTCCGTGGAAGATGGTCTGAAACTGGTCCCATGTCCATACCTTTACATGCAATGGATAGTTTTCGACAAAGGTTTTAATATCGTCAAAATGGAAACTGTAATTGAGGGTATGTGCGTAACCGGCCGTTACCGAGATCAATAAAATAAGGAACGCGGTCCAATGAAATTTTGCGGGAATCTCGGGAAGCAGAGAGTCCGCTTTGTCGAGGCTCATTTCCGCCATGGCCAGCCTGACCGCCTCCCGATTTACTTTCAATGACCTTGATATTTCCTTATCGGTATACCTCCGATAGTTTTCCTGAATATATTTCTTCTGTGCCTCGGTTAATTCCTTGACGGACTTGCTTTTAGTGGGCTTCATTCCAGTTCCTTCCTGTTCCGATATCAACCGTCAATGGTACAGAGAGGCGTACAACCTCCTCCATCCCCGTCCGGATAATTTCACGGGATGCTTCCAATTCTGGTTCGGCGATTTCAAACAGCAACTCGTCATGGATCTGGAGGATCATCCTGATGTTTCTCTTTTCTTCCCTGATCCGGAGGCTGATAGAAATCATCGCCTTTTTTATGACATCCGCCGCGCTTCCCTGTACCGGAGTATTGATTGCCGTCCGTTCTCCGAATGAACGAACCGAGGCATCCGGACTTTGCAATTCAGGAATCTCCCGCCGCCGGTTAAAAATGGTGGTTACATATCCCAAAGCCTTTGCCTCAGAAACCGTTTTTTCCATAAATAATTTCACGCCTTGATAGGAATCAAAATATTCCTCAATATATTTTTTTGCCTCTTTTTGGGGGATGCCGAGATCGGAGGAAAGGCGATAGGGTCCCATACCGTAAACAATACCGAAATTAATGGTTTTCGCCGTCCGCCGCATGTCTGAAGTTACCGTTTCCGGGGAGACCCGGAATATGCGGGCCGCCGTATTCCGGTGAATATCCTCCCCCCGCCGGAACGCTTCGATCAACTCCCTGTCTTCCGACAGATGCGCCAGAATTCTCAGTTCAATCTGATTATAGTCAGCGGATAAAAGGAAATACCCTGGCGCGGCGATAAAGGCCTGCCGGATTCTTTTTCCCCATTCTCCCCGGATCGGTATGTTCTGCAGGTTGGGGTCGCTACTTGAAAGCCTTCCGGTGGCGGCGACCGTCTGGTTGAACGAAGTATGGAGACGGCCCGTCTCCTTGTCCGCCATCCGTGGGAGAACATCCACATAAGTCGATTTCAGCTTGGCCAACTGGCGATAGTTGAGAAGCTCGGCCGGCAATTCATGCTGAATGGCCAATCGGGTCAGGACCTCCTCATCCGTGGAAAAGCCTGTTTTTGTCTTTTTTACCGGTTTTAGCTTCAAGTGGTCAAAAAGAATCTCCGATAACTGGCGGGGCGAGTTGATATTGAATTCTTTTCCCGCAAGCCGGAAAATATTTTCTGTTAGTCTGGTTAAAATCTGTTCGAGTTCTCCGGACAAGCGGGTCAACAATTCCCGGTCCAGGAGTATCCCCGCCGCCTCCATGTCGGCCAAAACTTCGATCAATGGCATTTCCAGATCATGAAAAAGTCCGTTCAACCCTATGGTTTCCAGCTTTTCGGACAGAACCCGTCTAAGACGGGAAATATAGAGGACCGAACGGCAGGAACGGATTTCTCTATGACCGTCATCTTCTTTTTCAACCTCGGGCAGGTTCCGCTTTCCGGATCTGGCCGGAACGGATGCCCTGTGAACGTTCAGATGCTCCATTAATAGGTCGTCCAGACCGTGGCGGTTCCGTCCGGAATGGATCAGGTATGAAGCGATCATCGTGTCAAAATAGAGCCCTTTTAAAAAAATCCCTGTCTTTCTAAAAAAGAGAATGGATTTCTTTAAGTCATGTCCACTTTTCCGCACGGATGGATCCTCCAGGAGCGCTTTAATATCCTTGAAAAACGGATCTCTTTTGTTAAAATAATAAACTGGCTCCCCGGGGGAGGATTCCGCGGTAGTGAAGGCGATTCCGTGCCAGTCGGAAGTGGTCTCCGGGCTCTCCTCCCGGCACATTTCGAAAACTATTTCTCCGCAAGCCCGTACCTTATTTAGAAAAAGGTTAACCTGGTCCGGCGAACTCAACAGAACCGGAGACAGATCGGCCTCCGGTCTAATCTCCAACTGCTTGAGAAACGAAAACAGTTCCATTTCAACAAAAAAAGGGCGTAATTTTTCCAGATCAGGCGCTGATGACGCAAGGGCAGGGAATGGCGTTTTAGCGGGGGCATGGGTATCAATTGTAGCGAGCTTACGGCTTAATCGCGCATCCTCCCCGTGAAGAGAGAGGGACGATTTGGGTTTAGACTGCTTCATTTCAGGCAGCGCGGCAAGAAGGTTTTCAATAGAACCATATTCCCGGACCAGTTTAAGGGCTGTTTTTTCGCCGATTCCCGGAACTCCGGGAATATTATCGCTCGCGTCCCCCATCAACCCCAGAACTTCAATCACTTTTCCCGGCTCTACACCGAACTTCTCCCGTACTTCCTCCTCGCCGTAAACCTTGTCTTTCATCGGATCATAAACATGGACCTCTCCGGAAACGAGCTGAAACATGTCCTTATCGCTCGAAACCACCATGGTATCCCAGTGATTTTCCGAGGCAAGCCTGGCATAAGTCCCGATAAGATCGTCCGCCTCAAACCCGTCTTCCAGAAGGACCGGGATCTCCAGGGTTTCTACCGCCCTGTAAATCTGTGGAACCTGTAACGCAAGTTCGGGAGGCATCGGCGGCCGGTGGGATTTGTATTCCTTATACACCGCGTCGCGGTGCGTCGGCCCTTTCGGATCAAAGGCGACCGCCAGGCCTTCCGGTTTCCTTTCCCGGATGATTTTCATCAGCATCGAGATGAATCCGTAAATCGCGTTATTGGGGATTCCCTGGCTGGTCGTTAAGCGCGGGATGGCATAAAAAGCTCTGTACATAAAAGAGCTTCCATCAATTAAATAGAGAACGGGCCGGCGTGGCATAAACTTTTCCATTGCAGGGCGAAAGGATAAAATGCTGGCAGGCCAACCGGGAATCAGGACTTCTTTGGCGAGGATTTCCTTTTTACAGGTTCCTCAAGAATCCGCGCAAGCGCTTCCCTGTGAGCCTCGCAACCGACAATTTCCCTGGCTTTTTTCAACTGCGGGGTCTCAAATTTAAAAAGATATTTTTCTTTGACCTTCGAAATTCTGGTCAGGGAAAGGGCCAGCGCTTTTTCAGAAATGCTTCCTTTTTGAACCGCTTGCAAGAGCCCCTCATAAGCCTCCCGGACCAGATCCGCCCTTTTACAGACCAGCACAATGTCCGAGCCGGCCCGGATTGCTTTCACGGCGGCCTCTCGGGCCGTATAATGATCCAGGATTGCCTGCATTTCCAGATCATCGCTGAACACAAGGCCGTCAAATTCCATGCCTTCCCGGAGAATCTCGGAAACAATGATTCTGGAAAGAGAGGCCGGATTTTCCGGATCAAGCCGTTTATAGAGAACATGCGCTGTCATGATCGACTCAAGCCGGTTGGCTACCGCGTGTTGAAACGGCTTCATTTCAAAATCGAGCAACCTATCAAAGGGAAGATCGACTTTTGGAAGGGTCTTATGAGAATCGGTTGATGTGTCCCCATGGCCGGGAAAATGTTTGCCGCAGGCAATCACGCCGTTATCCTGAAGACCCATAATGACCGGCAGAGTCAGCTTGCAGACTTCGGCAGGCGTGGTTCCGAACGCGCGATCGCCTATAATCGGATTTTTCGGATTGCTATGAATATCAAGGACGGGCGCGAAATCAAGATTGATTCCGGACGCTTTCAATTCCTTCGCCGTAATCTCTCCCACGCTGTAACAGAGCGCAACAGAATCATGTTTGGCCACGTCCGCCATCGGCGGGAATATTGTAAACTCATCCGGCAGGCGCGAAACCCGGCCCCCTTCCTGGTCAATTCCGATAAAAAGGG
>DATNMI010000202.1:0-5395 GCA_035602375.1 Nitrospiria bacterium
CCCCGCCTCTTCCGTCACGCCCACATCAAGCGCCACATCGCTCTCTTTGGCGAGCGTCGATCTGGAATTGCCCGTCAGGGAGATCAAAAAAAGTCCCAGCCGTTTAAAGGAAGGAAGGATCTTAAGGAGCTCATCGGTCTCTCCGCTGTTGGAGATCGCCAATATGACATCACCCCTGGAGATCATTCCGATGTCTCCATGAAGGCCTTCCGCAGGATGGAGGTAAAAAGAGGGGGCGCCGGTGCTGGCCAGCGTCGCTGAAATCTTTCGCCCGATGATTCCTGATTTTCCCATTCCGGTCACGACGACCCGGCCCGTACAGGCGTTCAGCGTCTCCACCGCCCGGACAAACTTCTCGTCAAGGCGGGAGACCAGTCTGGCCACGGCGTCCGCTTCGATCTGAAGCACTCTCTTTCCCGACAGAATGATCTCCATGTCAAGCTTCTTCCCTGACCGCCTGCTCGATCTTCTTCACCGTTCCAAGAAGGCGGTCGAGCTGTTCGGGCGTAATCATGTTAGGTCCGTCGGAAGGCGCATTGTCAGGGTCGGGGTGGACTTCAAGGAATAGCCCGTCACACCCCGCCGCCACCGCCGCGCGTACGAGCGGCTCCACGAATTCCCGTTGTCCGGAAGAACGGCTTCCGCCCCCTCCCGGCAGTTGTACGGAATGAGTGCCGTCAAACACGACCGGATATCCGAACTGCCTCATGACCGGCAGAGCCCTCATGTCGGAAACGAGATTGTTATAACCGAAAGAGGTTCCCCGTTCGGTCAAAAGGAAGCGGCGATTTCCGAACGATTCCATTTTATCAACGATATTTTTTGCATCCCAGGGAGAGAGAAACTGCCCCTTTTTGATATTCACAACCCGGCCCGTACCCGCGGCGGCTTCCAGGAGATCGGTCTGGCGGCAAAGAAAGGCGGGAATCTGAAGAATGTCAAGAACCTTTGCCGAAACCGCCGCTTCTTCCGCGTTATGAACATCTGATAACACCGGAACACCGAAGCGGTCTTTGATTTTTTGAAGCATCTCAAGGCCCTTTTCCATGCCAGGCCCGCGATATGAAGCCGATGATGACCGGTTGGCCTTGTCATAGGAGGATTTAAAAATGAACGGAACGCCATGCTTGCCGGCAATCTCCTTCAGACGGGCGGCGATTTCCATCATCATTTTCTCCCCTTCCACAACACAGGGGCCTGCAATCAGGAAGAGGGGATTTCCTCCCCCCATTTTGAGTTGCTCGATTTGAACGGTCTTCGCGGTCATCCATCGTCCTTTTTTTTCTGATCATGCGCCGCTTTCACAAAATCCCGGAAAAGGGGATGAGGGTCGAGGGGACGGGACTTGAATTCCGGGTGAAACTGTACGCCGACGAACCAGGGATGGTTCTCCATTTCAATGATTTCAACCAGCCGATGGTCGGGCGACGTTCCGCTGATGATCAGACCGGCTTTTTCGAGCTGATCCCGGTACTGATTGTTAAACTCATACCGGTGGCGGTGCCGCTCCCTGATTTCGCCCTTCTGATAGGACCGCCAGGCCGTTGAATCCTTCTTTAGCCCGCAGGGGTAGGAACCGAGCCTCATGGTCCCCCCCTTGTCGCTGACCTCCTGCTGGTCCGTCATCAGCGTAATGACCCGATGCGGGGATTCCTTGTCAAATTCCAGGCTGTTGGCATTTTTAAGATTGGCGACATGCCGGCTGAACTCGATGACCGCGCATTGCATCCCGAGGCAGATTCCGAAAAACGGAATCCTGTTTTCCCTCGCATAACGGATTGCGGCGATCTTACCTTCGATTCCACGGTCGCCAAACCCGCCGGGAACCAGAAGGCCATGGTTTCCCTTAAGCATCGACTCCGCTCCGGCATTTTCAATCTCTTCGGCATCAATCCAGTTAATTTTGACTTTCAGGGAATTGGCCAGACCGCCATGCGTCAAGGCTTCCAGAAGGCTTTTGTATGACTCCTTTAATTCAATATATTTCCCGACCAGGGCAATTTCAACGGTATCAACAGGGTTCCGGATAATATTGCCGATCGCTTCCCATCTCTCCAGGCCGGCGGAGGGCTTCTCGATGCCGAATTTTTCAAGAATCAGGTCGTCCAGTTTCTCGGAATTCAGATGAACGGGAAGAAAGTAGATATTCGGGACGTCCTGGGCCGATATGACTTCATTGGGCCTGAGGTTGCAGAAGAGGGCGATCTTTTTCTTAAGGTCCAGAGCGAGAGGCCTGTCGGTCCGGCAGAGGAGGATATCGGGCTGAACGCCGATCTCCCTCAGTTTATTGACGCTATGCTGGGTCGGTTTTGTTTTAAGTTCGTCAGCGGTCGGAATATAGGGAACCAGGGTCAGGTGGATATAAAGGACATTTTCCCTCCCCACGTCATAGGGCATCTGCCGGATCGCCTCGAGGAAAGGAAGGGATTCAATATCTCCCACCGTCCCGCCGATTTCGACGATCGAAATATCAACACCCCAATCGACATTCCGTATACACTTCTTGATTTCATCGGTAATATGAGGGACCACCTGGACTGTGCCTCCCAGGTAATCTCCGCGGCGCTCTTTCCGGATGACAGTGTCGTAAATCTTTCCGGTCGTGAAGTTGTTCCGCTTGAGCATGGTCACAGACGTAAACCGCTCATAATGCCCGAGATCCAGATCGGTCTCCGCCCCGTCGTCGGTGACAAAAACCTCGCCATGCTGATATGGATTCATCGTTCCCGGATCGACGTTGATATAAGGATCGAGTTTAAGAAAAGTGACCTTCAATCCCCTCGCCTCCAGCAACGCGCCGATCGAGGCCGAAGCCAGACCTTTTCCCAGGGAGGAGATTACCCCGCCCGTTACAAAAATAAATTTACCCATGTTTACCCGCCAGATGGTTTTTGACTGATTCCAGATCTTCTTTCGTATCGACTCTCAGGGAATCCCCTTTGGTTTCCATCACCCAGATTTTAACGCCCCGCTCCATCGCTCTGAGCTGTTCCAGTTTTTCTATTGATTCAAGCGATGATTCAGGCCATTGGTGGTATTCTCTGAGAAAAGGCCTTCTGTAAATATAGACGCCGAAATGACGGTAGTACGCCCCTGAAGGAACGGGCGCAGATGCGGGAAGATCTCTATGATACGGAATGGGCGAACGGGAAAAATAGAGCGCGTGCCCGGAAATATCCGACACCACTTTGACGATATTCGGATTCCGGATATCATTCCAGTCGGTCAGTTCCCTTTTAAGGGTTCCCATCTGAATCTCCGGCCTTTCAGAAAAGGCTTCTATCAGGGGGTCAAGAAAATTCTTGTTCAAAAGGATTTCATCTCCCTGAACATTCACAAATACTTCACCTTCAAGCTGTTCAACCGTTTCTGCGATTCGGTCAGTGCCGGTCTTCGGTTCCGCGGAGGTCATCACGGCCCTTCCGCCGAACCCCTCGACGACATCCTTGATTCTCTGGTCGTCGGTGGCAACGACCACATCCCTGATCCAGGGCGAGGGGGTAATTGAACGGTAGGAGTGATAAATGAGGGAATGGCCGTTGACATCCAGCAACGGCTTTCCCGGAAGGCGCGTAGAATGGTATCGGGCAGGGATAATGACCGTTGCCGACAGCGCTTTTTTCGTCATTCCATTTCCCGGTCCAGTTCCTGAATCAAGGTTTCCTGATTGAGCGTCGCCGTACCGACGATTCCAACCACCACCCCCGCGGCATGGTTCGCGATATCAGCGGCTTCTTTCAAACTCGATCCCGCGGCCAGGGCTAGGGAAAGCGCGCTCACCACCGTATCTCCTGCGCCGGTCACATCAAAAACCTTTTGCGCCACGGTAGGGATGTGCGTGACCTCGCCGTTCCTTTCGAACAGGCTCATTCCCTGCTCTCCCCGCGTAATCAGAACAGATTCGCACTCCAGTTTATCGAGGATCGATTGCCCCGCCCGAATCAGGGACTCCTCATCTTCGATTTCAATTCCGGACCCTTGAGACGCTTCAAGATTATTCGGGGTCAGGAGGGTCACGCCTTTATAAAAGGGAAAATGGCTGATCTTGGGGTCTACGAGGATTTTTATTTTCAATTCGCGCGCCATATTGATGGCCGCCTTGATCAGTCCCTCGGTGACCACCCCTTTGTCGTAATCCGAAAGAACAAGGCATGAATACCGGGGAAGGTTCCGTTCAAGCCAGGAGGATATCTTTCTCTGGCTCTCCCGCGACATTTCGCCTTTCTTTTCATGGTCGAACCGGACCACCTGCTGGCTATGGGCGATAATTCTTGTTTTGCGGGTGGTAGGCCGGCCGGGTTCAGAAATGACCCCTTGACAATCGATATTCTTTTCGCGCAGATTCCGGAGAATCCACTCCCCTGACGGGTCCTCGCCGATCACGCCGCCGATATTCGCGATTCCGCCGAGAGAAACGATATTATTACAGACGTTGGCCGCTCCTCCCAGGAGCATGCTCTCGGAAGTGACATTGACGACGGGCACAGGGGCCTCAGGCGAAATTCTCTTAACCGTTCCCCAGATGTAATGATCGAGCATCAGATCGCCAACCACCAGAACGCGGGCGCCAGAAAATCTCTTGACGATTTGACTCAGAGGATTGTCAGATCTTTTCCTTCTTTCAACGCCAGCCTTCATAAACAATCCTTCCCAATCCCTAATGAATCAGGTGGCCGATCCTCTCCCACCTTAACCATCTGTCCTTCCCATCCCAGGACCAATAGATCAGCCACGCCTTTCCGCGCAGTTTGTTCTCATTGACGAAACCCCAGACGCGGCTGTCGGAGCTGTTGTCCCGGTTGTCTCCCATCATGAAAAATTTACCCTCAGGAACGGTCACCGGGCCGAAATTATCCCGTTCGGGGATGATCATCCGGTCAATATGCCGGGCGTAAGGCTCCTGGTAAAGATTCCCGTTGATATAAAGCTGTTTATTCCTCATTTCAATGACATCCCCCGGTTCGCCGATGACCCGTTTGATATAATCAACGCTCTCCTCGCGGGGATACCTGAAAACAGCGATATCTCCTCTTTTGGGAGTCCATGTTTTGATTAGTATAGTATCCGAAAAGGGGAGCTTGACGCCATACATAAATTTCAAAACGAAGAGGTGATCGCCGATCTGGAGGGTCGGAATCATCGAACCGGAGGGAATCTTGAAAGCCTGAACCACAAAGGTCATGACCACCAGGGCGAGGCCGAGCGCGACAACCAGTGCCTCTATAAATTCTCGAACAGCCGACTTCTTATTTTTCATATGCATCCCTTAATCCTTGACCTTGAGGACAGCCAGAAAAGCTTCCTGGGGAACTTCAACGTTGCCGATCTGCTTCATTCGTTTTTTTCCTTCCTTCTGTTTTTCCAATAGCTTTCTTTTCCTCGATATATCGCCGCC
>DATNMI010000205.1:0-3662 GCA_035602375.1 Nitrospiria bacterium
CTCCGCTCCAGATGGTTCCGCGTCCGTCTACGACCTCGCCGTCAAGCGTCACATAGGTAAACGATCCAGGGCGTATTTCCCATCTCCGCAAGGCGGTCTCAATGTCCCGGACGATGATCACGTCTGAAAGGAGGCCGGCAACGGCTTTATCATATTCAGGGAGGACGTTTAACCGCTTCCGGGCAGGGCCAAACACGCCCTCTTCCTCTCCGGCCTCCTCAACCCAGGACGCCGAGGCTCCCGGGGGAGGGTCTTTCAGTACAAAGATCGCTTTTCCAGAACTGTTTTCTTTCAGGTAGCGGATCAGCTCGACGCTGTCACCGGGAGAATCGACAAGAATTCCCTGAAGTTTCTCATTTAAAGCCGATTCAATCGCCTTCTCAAACTTGGGCTCCACATCGATAAAATCGGCCAGACTTCCAGGCAGGTTCCGCGTAATCTCGCCGGTTTCCCGACCTTTCAATAACGATTTTACCCCTTCCCAGTAACCCGCCCGATTTTTCTGAAGCTCGCTCAGAGAATCGAGTCTGGCGCGAACGCCATGGACCTGTTCTTTTTTTCTTCCAAGAAGATCCGAAACATTCCGGAATTCTTCCTGGGTTTCCCTGAACTCGGCTTCCAGAAGATCGAGCGCTTCTTTCTTTCCGAGAACAGTTTTTTCTGTTTCGGTAAGACGGAGAACCAGGTCTTCCTCCTCTTTCCTTACCCCGAGGCATGCCTGGTGAGTCTCGGTCCATTCGAGCGCCTCTTTTTCGACCCTTTTCTGAATCTCCTCTTTTCGCGAATCTTGCGTCGCCAGACGCGCTGTCTGATCTCCCATCCCGGTGATCAGCCGGGTCAGCTGCTGATTGGCCTGGTCAAATTCTTCCTGCTGTTCTTTCGCGCGGGATGAAATGGCCCTTTCTTCCTCCTCTTTTTCGCGGAGAAGCCCCTCTTTTTCAGCCAGAAGAACTTTTACAGAGTCCAGCCCGCCGTGGACATCGGCGATCCGCCTTCCGGTCTCTTCCATTGACAAGCGGTATCTTTCTTTCTCTTCACCCGATTGACGGACCTGGGTCTCCCATTCCAGAAGCTGCGATTCAAGCAGTGCGACCCTGGCCTCATGACGGCTGATCGTCGATTCCAGGTCGCTGATATCCCGGACAAAGGAATTTAATTCGGATTCTTTCTCAATCTTTCTGGTCTGAAGCGCTTCAGTCTCTTCCTCCGCCTGAAGACGGCGGGTTTCAAGCCCGATGAGGGCGGTTTCGGATTCTTCAAACTCCCGAATGAGTTCTCTGAGAGCGGCTTCCTGAATCTTCCCCTCCGCGACCTTCAGGGAAAGTTCCAGATCTTTCATCTCCCGGCTCAAAAGCTGGTATTTTTCAGCCTTCCGCGCCTGCCGGTCGAGGGAGTTCATCTGCTTTTTGACCTCTCCGAGAATATCCCGGACGCGAAGAAGGTTCTGCTGGGTAGAGTCGAGTTTCCGAAGCGCCTCGTTGCGCCGGATTTTGTATTTTGAAATGCCGGCCGTCTCCTCGATGATTTCTCTTCTGCGGGCAGGCGACGCGTTGAGAATCTCGTCCACTTTCCCCTGCTCAATAATCGTATGGCCCTTTGCGCCTGCACCGGTGTCGATCAAAAGATCGCGGATGTCTTTCAGCCGGCAGGGAACCTTGTTAATCAGATAATCGCTCTCGCCGGACCGGTATAACCGGCGGGTAATGGTAATCTCCCGGTACTCTCCAAAATCTCCTGAAAGCTGTCCTGTAGCGATATTGCCGAGGGTCAGGTTCACCTCGGCAAGACCGAGCGGCTTTCGCGAGTCGGTCCCGTTGAAAATCACATCCTCCATCTTTTCGCCCCGGAGCGTCTTGGCGCTCTGTTCTCCCAGAACCCAGAGAATGGCGTCTGCGATATTGCTCTTACCGCATCCGTTCGGCCCGACCACCGCCGTAATGCCCGGTTGGAAATGGACCAACGTTTTCTCATTGAAAGATTTAAAGCCGAGCATTTCAATTTTCTTCAAGAGCATAGGGGTTCTCTCCAGTTAAAAAACAACCTTTTTTTATCATGGTTTCCATGGAAAAACAAGCAAAAACACTACAGGCAGGGGAATGGATTTCATTACCATCAATATGTAGTAGGTAAGCTACCGGCGTCTCCTTCGATGGCGGCTGGAAGGATTCTTTTCCTCCTCATCCTCCTTCTTTTTCGCTTCCTTTCCCGGCGCCCTGACCGGAATTTCGTTCAATAGGGCAAACCGAATATCTCTCTTTTCAAGGGAGACCGACTCCACCCGGACGCGGACCGGATCCCCAAGCCGGAAGACGTTCCTGAAGCGGTCGCCGATCAAAGTATGTTTTTTTGCGTCAAACTGGTAATGATCTTCCAGAGTCGATATATGGACCAGACCTTCCACAAAGATGTCTTTCAACTCGACAAAAAGCCCGAATGAGGTCGCGCCGGTGATATTTCCGTCATACTCCTGGTCGATCTTATTGTCCATATACCGGACCTTCTTGAGAGAAACGACCTCACGTTCGGCGTTCATCGCCACCCTTTCCGCGTCGGAACAGTGGGAAGCGGCTTCAGGAAGCATTTTTTTATAGTGAGCCTGTTTATTGGGCGTCATCTCCTTTTTTTCTGCTTCTTTCAGCAGCCGGTGGACCATCAGATCGGGATAACGGCGGATTGGAGAGGTAAAATGACTATAGAATCCCGCGGCGAGGCCGAAGTGGCCCCGATTTTCGCTTGAATAGACCGCCTGTTTCATGGAGCGGAGCATCAAATGGTTGATCATCCTCTCTTCCGGCCGGCCTTTGATCTTTTCAATGACTCCCTGAAACGATTTTGGGGTCACACTTTTCGGAAAGCCGGCCAGGGGAATCCCGAGGTTTGAGATCATCAGGTGAAAATCCCTGATCTTTTCGGGATCGGGCGTTTCATGAACCCGGTAAACAAACGGGAGGCCGAGCCGGGCCATATGCTCCGCTACCGTTTCATTGGCCGACAACATGCACTCTTCAATGATCCGGTTTGAGAAATTCCGCTCCTCTTTCAGAATCGAAGTAATCGCCCCTTGCACATCGAGCAGAATAAGCGGCTCGGGCAGGTCAAAATCGATGCTCCCCCTCCGCTCCCTCTTTCCTTTTAAACGAAGCGCAAGTTCTTCCAGGAGAAAAATCGCGTCGAGGATCTCCTTGCTCCTGAGGCAGGACCGGCCCTTGCTGTTTAAAATCTCCTGTACTTCGGTATAGGTCAATCGCGCATGGCTGTGAATGACGCTCTCAAAAATCTGGTAATCGGTCCGGTTTCCTTCACTGTCGAATTCCATTTCGACTGAGTAGGTGAGCCGGTCGACATCGGGATTAAGACTGCAGATTCCGTTGGAAAGGGCCTCAGGAAACATCGGGACTACCCTGTCAGCGAAATAGACCGAGGTCCCTCTGACATAAGCCTCCCGGTCCAGCCCGCTCCCAGGTTCGACATACGCCGAAACATCGGCGATATGAACACCGAGCCTGATCCCTCCTCCCGTCAGCCGCTCGATCGAAACGGCGTCGTCAAAATCCTTGGCATGCTCTCCGTCAATCGTCATGGTGGCCGTCCGACGAAGGTCTCTCCTGCCGGAGGTTCGTTCTTCCGTCACGGTTCGAGGGAGCAAAAGGGCCTCTTCCCTC
>DATNMI010000208.1:0-3331 GCA_035602375.1 Nitrospiria bacterium
AGAAGCTTTCAAAAGAAGTCTTGAAAAGGAAAATATGAGCCTTGAAAAGTTCAAGACCGAAGTTAAAAACCAGGTGATTGTTCGAAAATTGATTCAACGGGAAATTCTCCCCGATATCCTTCTCAAGGAAGAAGATCTTAAAAAATATTACCAGGCCCATTCCAGCCTCTTCGGAATTCCCGAAAAGAGGAGCATCAAACAGATCCTTTTCCCGGTTGGAAGTGAGTCCCTCGAAAACCAAAAGAAGCTCGCTGACCGGCTTTACACCATGCTCCGAGGGGGGAAATCCCCGGAGGAGGCGAAAGAGGCTGATTTTACCCTTCGGGGGGCTTTCAAGGAGTCTGACATTGGCGCCTTTAAAAAGGGAGAACTTTTGCCGGAAATTGACCGGGTGGTCTTTTCCCTGGACCCGGGGCTCTGGTCATCTCCCCTGGCGACCGCCCAGGGGATTCATCTCTTTAAAACGGATATCAAAGAAGGCGCCCTCCGCCCTTTTGAAGAGGTGAAAGAGGAAATCAAGGAAAGGATATTCCAGGAACAGACAGAAACGGCCATCGCAAACTGGATGGCCAATTTAAGAAAAAGTGCTACAATTGAATTGGTAATATTTAAAAACAATGTCGAAAACGCCCCGAGGGCCAAACATGAGAAATAAAAGATTTCTGCAGACGACCTTATTTGCAGTCATAATGATCGCTCTCGCGCTTGCTTCCCCTAATCTCAGGGCCGCGGACCCGCCGAAGAGCGCGCCTGCGGATTCCAGCCAGAACAATCCTGCGGGACCGGATGCATTGATGGATCAATCAACCGAAGAAAAGGACGAACCTGTTTTTGATCTGAAAGAGGCGACGCTTCATCTGAAGGCCGGCCTGAAATGGTATTATCAAAAGAAATATTTGAAAGCGGCTTCCGAATTTGAAAAGGCAGTGGAAATCAATCCGGAATATAAGGAAGCGTATTACTATCTGGGATATTCCTACTATAAGATGGGCAATCTGGATGCGTCCCGAGACGCCTTTAATCAGGCTTACGAGCTCGACTCCAGATTTACGCCTCTTCCCTCTTCTCCCGTTCCCGGGAAATGAACTTTCCAATCGCTGTCCACAGAAGATCTTTCCCCTCGCCTGATTTACTCGAAAAAGGGAGGACATTTTCCAAATCAAATGCCCTGCGGATCTCTTCAATCGCAAGGTCCCTTGCTCTGGCCGATACTTTGTCCGCCTTTGTGGCTACCAGAAAAAGGGGAATCTTATGGTAAACCAGCCAATCTTTCATCTGAATGTCCTGGGGGAGAGGGGTTCGCCGGATATCGACCAGAAGAACCACCCCGCGGAGCTGTTCCCTCCCGGTCAGGTAGCCTTCGATCATCCCTTTCCATTGCTCGCGGATGGATGCGGGAACTTTCGCGAATCCATAACCGGGAAGATCGACGAAATGAAATTCTCCGTTAATCAGAAAAAAATTAATGGTCTGGGTTTTCCCCGGTGTGGCGCTGACTTTGACCAGGGAGCTCCTGTTCAAAAGACGGTTCATCAGGGACGACTTCCCGACGTTGGAACGTCCCGCGAAAGCAACTTCAGGAACAGGGTCTTTCGGACAGGAGGAGAGTTTGTCACTGCTTTTTTTAAATTCTGCTGATTTGACTTTCATTGCGAGGCCGATCCGGATAGAGGTTTCATCCTTTATATCATAAGACTTTGACAGCATGCTATTTTTTAGTGTAAATTTAACCGAATCGGCCTTGATTTGGTAAAAGAACCCTGCACCGGACCTGGAAATCCAAATGGGAAAACTTGATTTTGAAGAAGTGGTGAACGAAGCCAACCGGCTTTTTGATGAATCGAAATACGACCAGGCGGAACCTCTCTTGCTTTCGCTGGTGAAAGATTCCGTTAAAGGCTATCCCGACGTTTATAACAAGTTAGGTCTGATCGCGCACCAGAAGGGAGATCTCCGGAAGGCCGCGCTCTATTTTGAAAGAGCGTTGCAGACCAATCCCCGGTATACCGAATGTTCCCTGAGTCTCGCGATCACCTATAACGACATGGGCCTCTTTGACGAGGCAAGAGATGTTTTCAAAAGGGCCATGAATATCGTGCAGTCCTCGACGGAAACGCTTGATCCTTACATCAGGGGCCGCTTGGCAAACGAGCATAAAAAGCTGGGCGAGCGCTACAAGGACCTCGGCCTCTATGACGAAGCTCTGGACGAGTTCCAGAAAGCGCTTAAGCACCGGCCCAATCTTGTCGATATCGTCACTGAAATCGGCGTAACGCTCCGGGAAAAGGGCCGTCTCGATGACTCTATCCGGATCCTCATGAAAGCCAAGGAAATCAATTCTCGTTATATCCCATCGATCATTCAGCTTGGCATTACCTACTACGCCAAAGGGTTCTCGAACCTCGCCCGCACGGAATGGGAAGAGGCCCAGGCCATAGACCCCGACGGGAAGGAAGCGCGCGTCTACCTGGCCCTTGCCCGGAAAAACGAGATATAATCCATTCGATGGCCCTCCCATCACAGGAATCCCAGCCGCTTCTTCAGATTAAAAACCTGAAAACCACCTTCAAGACCCGCGAAGGGCTGGTCCGGGCCGTTGACGACGTCTCTCTTCAGGTCAACCGTGGAGAGGTTCTCGGACTGGTGGGAGAATCCGGTAGCGGCAAAAGTATGACCTCTCTCTCCGTACTCCGCCTGGTTCCGCCTCCCGGTAAAATTGAAGGCGGGGACATCATTTTTGAAGGCCGCTCTCTGCTTGCCATGAGCCCCGAGGCGATGCGGAAGCTCAGGGGAAAAGAAATTTCGATGATCTTCCAGGAGCCGATGACCTCTCTTAACCCCGTCTTTACGGTCGGAGAACAGGTTGCTGAAATGCTCCGGCTCCATTTAAAAATGTCCCGAAAAGAAGCCAGGGAGAGGACCGTTGAGCTTTTCCGTCTGGTAGGAATTCCATCCGAAAACAGGCGTTATGACGAGTATCCCCATCAATTGAGCGGCGGCATGAGACAGCGGGTGATGATCGCGATGGCCATTTCCTGTAATCCGAAGCTGATCTTCGCCGATGAACCGACCACGGCGCTCGATGTGACGATCCAGGCTCAGATTCTCAACCTGCTCCATGACCTCAGGGAAAAGTTCCGGATGACTCTCGTATTGATTTCCCATGACCTCGGAGTGATTGCCGAGTCGGCCGATCATGTCGCCGTCATGTATGCCGGAAAAATTGTGGAATATGCCGAAACCCGGGCTCTTTTTGCCTCCCCGCTTCATCCTTATACCAAGGGGCTCCTCGATTCCATTCCCAGATTTAACGGCGGAGGCCGGCAAAAGT
>DATNMI010000109.1:0-2432 GCA_035602375.1 Nitrospiria bacterium
CTTTTTGTACGATTCGACGCTGGCTTTTAAAGTCGATTCCGTTTCCCCCGGGGAGTTGAGAGAGTAATTCAGGATGATTTTTCCCTGGTACCCCTCTTTCTTCAGATTTTCAACCCCTTCATAAAGCTTGTCGAGCCGGAAGCCGAGCTTCATTCCGTTGATCACCTCCTGATCGCCGGCGGTTATCGCCACTTCGAGATCGCCCAGGCCTGATCGAACCATAAGCGCGGCAAGGTCTCTTGAAATCAGGGAGGTCCGGATGTAGCCAGACCAGGTGATAGACATGCCCGATTTCAGGATTCCTTCCAGAAGGCGGGTTACGAGCGGGATGGAATTGGAGCCGGGGATAAACTGGGCGTCGGTAAACCAGAAGTGCCTTGTTCCCCAGCGGTCGTATAACATCTTGATATCTGCCAGAATCATGTCTGGGTTCCGGTGCCGGACCCCTTTCCCTTCGATATAGGGGTAGACGCAGAAGGAACATTCGTAGGGACATCCCCGTTTGGTCTGAATGCCGATGATTTCTCGCCGGTAAGATTCAAACTGCGGGAAGATCGATTCCAGGTAGGGGAGGTCCATGGCCGATTCTTCAAAATCAACCGCTTTTGCCTGGGACCCCTTGATCAGGGCTCCCTTTTTTACGGTGACGAACCGCTCATCGGAATAGTCCCTTCCTTCCGCGATTTTCAGAAGGGCGTCTTCCCCTTCCCCGACGATCCCCACTGTTCCTTCGGGAAGCTTCCGGATGACCTGTTCGGAAAAGACGTTGAACGCGCCTCCTCCGATCACCCTGATGGTTTCTGGGAATTCCCGGCAGACCTGCCATGGATAGGAGAGCGCTTCCTTGATATTGTCATAATATTCATAGAGGGATTTCAGTCCATAAAACGAGGCGGTCAATCTCTTAATCGGATTCCAGGAATAGTAGAAATTAAAGGCATACTTGATGGAATCGTGCCCTTCATGAGGGGAAAAGATCTGAATGTCTCTCCAGGAAAAGGCAACAATTCCCGGATTGAATTCCCGGATTGTCTCCCGGAGTTTCTGTTTCCGGCGCGGTCTCGGAATCAGGGAGAGGTCGAGAATCTGCTGGGGGATGGCGGGGTTTCTCTGATGAATATGGTTGGCCAGCACGGTGATGCCCGCCGGGTAGATTTTGGACACCGGGAGCCAGACATATAGAATGGAGGAATTCATCGTTTTAAAATATCACAGGGGAATCGCGGGAACAAGGGGCTAGGGGGTAGGTATCAGGGAGTAGGGTGTAGGGTGTAGGGGGTAGATTAGGGGATAAGGTTATCAGGGTATAGGGTTAGCGGATAGGGTCTAGGGAACAATCAACCCCGGTCCTTTGCTTACTCGGTTGTTTTTGATTCTGGACCTTACACCCCTTATACCCCTAGTCCCTGTCCCCTGTACCCTGACACCCTCACCCCCTTATAACCCCTACCCCCTTACGCCCCTACACCCTACACCCTGATACCTGTCCCGCTGTTTCCCTGTGATTCTTCGTTTGGAGAAAAGGGCGCGGCATGTTATAATTTTTCGATACTGATTCTAATATTACCCCGTTTGGACAAGGAGAGACCGTTCCATGAAAAAAACGTGGTACAAGAGTAAAACCATCTGGTTTAATATCATTGCTATTCTGATTGCAGTCGGCGGCTACTCTACCGGCGTAGTGGTTTTCGATGCCGCAATGACCGCGGCGATTATCGCGATCGTTAATATCGGGTTCCGGGTCAACGCCCGCCAGCCTTTAGGGGCCTGATTTTTAGCGGGGAAACTTGACGGGTCAGAGGATTGGAATAGTGCTGAAATCGTTTTCCCGGTTCTTTTTTTTCTTTCTTTTTTCGGTTTCTGTTTTTATTCAGGCTTGCGGCCAGGTTAGCCAGGTTAGCACGCCCAATCAGATCAATCCTTTCGCCAATGTCATCGGAAACAGCCTCGGTTTTGACGTTGACCCCCCCTTTTTCGACCTCGATGCCAATGGCAATCAGAAGGGGCTTGACTCGGCGCTCCAGGGGGCTTGCGGGAATGCGGTGCTCTCCTGGTCTTCCGCCCACGACCTGGTGAGCCTCAATATTAATATCATTTACTACATCTATCAGTCGCTGACCCCAGGCGGAGAAAATTTTTCCGCCCCCACCTACCAGACCGTTCAGCTTCAGACAATTCAGACAAACTATCTTGTCCAAAACCTGTTGCCCGGCACCACATACTATTTTGTCGTCCGGGCGCGGGACGAGGCGGGAAACCTGAGCGTGATTGACCCGACGAATCTCGTCGAAAAGTCGGTCACCACCCAGGCCCCGAGAGTAAAAACAGGGGCCGGCCCGAACCTTTATTGCCCGGGGGGCTATCCTCAGATGACGGCTTCGTGGCTCTCTTATGCCGGAGATTGGGCGAACTTGACCGGATCGGCATTGGGG
>DATNMI010000235.1:0-1178 GCA_035602375.1 Nitrospiria bacterium
CCCCGCCCGGATTGGAACCCGAATAGGCCCCCGCCGGCCACAATGAGCCGTTCCAGATTTGCGTTTTTAATTTGCCCGGATAGCTGTTTTCAAGGGTCGTTAAGGCCATCTGATCCGAGGCAGGGTCGGGAGTTAATTTGACGTCGTAAAGATTGGTTGTCGTGGTCGTTCCGGTCTGGTTGGTAAGAGAAGATGCCGGGCAGAAGGACCAGAGGCAATATTTGGCTGTCCCGTTATTGTATTCAACCCACGCAAGCATGCCTTTCTTCGTCGTACGGGTGTAATTGATGTCAAAAATCATGCCGTTATTGGGAGTGGTAACGTTCGATGCCGTTAATTCGCTTGAAAAGCCTGTGCCGTTCCAGGAGCGGACATAAAGCTTTGCGCATTTTAAAGTCGTCTGGCAATTATCCTGATAGGCGAGCAGAATTTCGTTGGAAGCCGGATCGGGATTTGAAACCAGGCGTACACGGTTGACAAAAGGACCGTTCGGCGTAACAGGAGAATAAGAAGGGATCGCCGTCGTAATTTGCACTGCCGGGCTCCAGCAGGGAGGCGTTGCCGACAGGGCATTACAAGTCACCGCATCCTGATAGAGACGTTGATAAAAGAGACCAAAATAGGTTCCGTAAACCAGCAGTCCGTTGCCGCTGCTCGATTCAAAAGCGATATCAAAATTCTGGTGGCCAAAGACGCTTGGAGTGGATGCTACCGTCAGGGGAGCGGTCCAGCCCATAGAATAACCGGTTCCTGCTGAAGTCTGGTTCCAGACCTGAAACTCAAAGGAATTTGTTTTGACATGCCCCATCACCTGCTGAAAAAGAAACGGATGGGCCTTCAATACCATGCCATAGGGGGAATAGACCCCCCCGCTTGCCGGGGGAAGGATATTCCCTTCCGGGAGCCAGCCGTTATTCCAGAAAAGGTCAAAAGGGATCTTGACGCCGCCCACCAGTCTCGGATCTTCATAGACCGTCAAGGCAGGCGCTCTCCCCGCAAAACGCCATAAAACAGTCAAGGCCGAATTGAATTGCGCCGTTCCCCCGTCGGGATTAGTCAATGTAACATCCACTCCACCAGGCGCCGCGGCAGACATGGTGGTCACGCTCGCTTTCGCTAAAGTTCCGCTGGAATCGATCGTCAGGCTATTGACAGCTATTCCACTCGCAGAGGCCGTT
>DATNMI010000263.1:0-2202 GCA_035602375.1 Nitrospiria bacterium
GGTGAGGCCGATTCTGGAGGCCGCCAGGGAGCTATCGTGGAATAAACGGTTTCTCTTTCTATTTATCGGGGACGGCGCGAGGAAAAAGGAGATTGGAGAATTTGTCAGGAAGGAGTCGCTTTCGAATGTCAGGATGCTCCCTTATCAGCCGCGGGAGATTTTAAAATATTCTCTCGGCGCCGCGGATGTTCATATCGTCTCTCTTCTGGAAGAGATGGAAGGCCTGCTGGTGCCGAGCAAGATTTACGGGATAATGGCTTCCGGCAGGCCGGTGATATTCCTGGGCTCCCTAAAGAGCGATGTCGGAGAAATCATTAAAAACGCCAGAGGAGGTTATGTCGTTTCGCAGGGGAACGCCCCTCAAATAAATTATTATGGTGAAAGTCCTCGGCAGGGGGGCGCCCCTCAACCAACATATTATAGTGAAAGTCCTCGGCAGGGGGACGCCCCTCAACTCGTGAAATATCTTGCCTTGATGGAGCATCTGCCAGAGATGGCGAAAAAGCTGGGCGACAATAACCGGCAGGCGTTTGAGAAAATGTACGACCGCCCCCTGGCCCTGCGGAAATTCGCGGCTCTTTTAAATTTTCTAAACAGGTCTTAAGAAACAGAGCGGAGAGCAGGTAGGGTGCTGTTCAACTCATTTTTCAATCAGATATCACAAAAAAATCCCTTAAAAGTTAATAATATCCTTAACTTTGTGCGCAAAAATGAACGTAGTCTTGATCTTAGAAACATTTAGTTTTTGTGTATGGAATAGACTCATTTCAATAAAAACAATTAGTTCGGTTTTTCTCTCCATCTTCTCTCTGTAGTCAAGTTCAATCTCTGCACAAAATTGAACCATTTTTATCGCGAATTCATCCTTCCCAATTTTTCAAATCTGGCTACAGTTCAAAAGTTAATTCCAATAAATACCAACTCTTACAGTTCATTCAGAAAGGTTTTGAAGGAAATGGCATGGCTTATGCACCATCCTCTCCTCGGGCTTGACGGATCGCCCTGACATACGTTTGGGACAAAACTTGAGACTGAGGATTGAAAATGTTTCGTTGTATCGCAAAGATTGTGAATCCACATTTCCTGATCCGATTTCTATTGGTTACTCTGACTACGTTATTATTGACCTTCCTGGGTTCAGGGGAAAAATTTGCCATGGCTGGAACAGCGACCTTGACATGGACCGCTCCGACAACGAACGTTGACGGGACACCTCTAACCGACCTGGCGGGTTATAAAGTCTACTTCGGGACAACTTCTAAAATTTATAGTTCTACTGTCAATGCCGGTCTTAACGTCGGCTCTCCTCCTTCCTACGTTGTCAATAATTTGTCAACAGGCATCTACTATTTTGCTGTCACAGCTTATGACACAACGGGTTTAGAAAGCGCTTATTCAAACGAGTCGAGCAAAAGTTTCATTGGACCGGTTATTTCCGCGATTTCCGCAAGCAACATTACTATTTCAGGCGCGACGATTAACTGGACAACCTCCATCTCCGCGAACTCACAGGTGGAATATGGGACTACGACTGCTTACGGTACTTTAACCACGCTAGACGCCACGCTTGTCACGGGCCACAGCCAGATTCTCAGCGGTCTTCTGGCCGGTACCATCTATCATTTCCGGGTAAGAAGCGCGGATGGATCAGGCGCATTGTCGGTATCAGGGGATAATACCTTTACCACCGCTTCAAATCCAGGTCCTGTCATCTCGGCTGTTACGGCAGGTAACATCACAGCTTCCGGCGCGGCCATTTCATGGACGACAAACGTCTCCGCGAATTCACAGGTGGAATCTGGGACCACAACCTCCTACGGTTCTTCATCAACGTTAGACGCCACGCTTGTCACGGGCCACAGCCAGACGCTCAGCGGCCTTCAGGCAGGCACCACCTACCATTTCCGGGTGAGGAGCGCAGATGGAACAGGCTCCATGTCTGTTTCCGGAGATAATACATTTACAACCACTTTGAATGTGGGTCCTGTCATCTCGGCGATTACAGCAACCAACATCACCACATCCGGCGCGACGATTAACTGGACAACCTCCATCTCCGCGAATTCACAGGTGGAATCCGGGACTACGACTGCTTACGGTTCTTTAACCACGCTAGACGCGACGCTTGTCACCGGCCACAGCCAGATTCTCAGCGGTCTTCTGGCCGGTACCATCTATCATTTCCGGGTAAGAAGCGCGGAT
>DATNMI010000267.1:0-4863 GCA_035602375.1 Nitrospiria bacterium
TAGAGAGACCATCTCCTTGGTATGGCTGACAAAAAACCCGTCTATGCAGACTGCGATCGGAAGATGGACATCGGGTTCTTCGGCGACAATGAAACCCTTGAGAATCATATCAAAGAGTTCCTGGGCAGTTTCGGCATGCCAGATCATCATCCCTGTTTCCAGGAGAAAAGCCATTTCAAGCGTATCCGGCTGAATGTTCAGAGGGGAATTGATCCCCCGGACCATCACATTGATCATGATCGGGAGGCGGGCGCCGGCCCACATCGGGAAGTTTTCAAAGGCGCGAAGAGTCCCGGGACCTGAGGTCGTGGTAAAGACCCGGGCTCCGCCAAAGGCCGCTCCGGCGCACTCGCTCATGACGCCAAATTCATTCTCTCCCCGGAAATAATCCTTGACGTAGCCTTCTGTCCAGAGCTCCCCAATCAACGCGGAAGCTTCGCTCTGCGGCGTGATCGGATAAGCGATCGATATATCCAGACTCGATCTCCGGATCGCTTCCTTCACCACTTCGCTTCCCGTCAGAAAAAACTCCTTCCGCGGGGCCTCAAAGCAGAGATATTCCGGCGTGACAATCTTCTGCCCCATCTTATTTAAAGTCCCAATCAGACTTTTGTTTCCGGACATGGTCTTTTTCCTCCATTATATTTCATTAACAACTTATTTGAATAAAACAGGGACAATCTAATTTATATTATGTCGTATTTATACTTTGTGTCAAGTAAAATGCAACCGAATATACTGCTTTTTAAGTATATCCATTAAAATGACTTCAAGAAGCGCATCCTCAACCCAACAGGCCTTATCATTCAATCAATTGGGTCCACGAAAAGTTATATTACCTAGATCAATTAGCTGGAGTCAACTGAAATCAGAACGAACTTTTAAAAATTCTTTATAATGACCCGTGAATGTGTTATAAAGAAAAAACAACCACTATTTCTCTTTATGGAGGCGTCCCTAGAATGATTCCAAACACTTCACCTTCAGAACAGAACAACGGGCGATTCCGCGCGCTGTTCCTCCTGCCAATCTTTTTTGTATTGACGGTTCTCGGGTCAGGGAATTCTCCCGCCCTCGGGTCCGACCTTGATCAGGCGCTAAAAACACTCGACCAGTTCCAGATGGTCATTTCCGACATTGCCGCGAAAGCCAAGCCGGCCGTCGTGAACATTTCTCCCGCCCAGATCACCTCCAAATCGAGCAAATCGGAAGACCAGCCCTATGAAAAAAGAAAACCTGAGCCCCCTTCCGGTTCGGGATCAGGGGTCATTGTCGACAAGAAAGGTTATATTTTTACCAATCAGCATGTAGTCAGCGACGCCAAAGAGGTCGAAGTCCGCCTCTCGGATAAGCGGAAATTTATCGGAAAGGTCATCGGACGCGACCCGGATACCGACCTGGCGGTCGTTAAAATAGAAGCATCCGGAGACCTCCCCACCCTCCCGCTGGGAGACTCATCGAAAGTCAAGGTCGGTCAATGGGCCATTGCGGTCGGAAACCCTTTTGGGCTCGAAGGAACGGTCACGCTTGGGATTATCAGCGCCACGGGACGCGAGAGCGTCAACCTCTCCCGGTATGAAGACTTTATTCAGACCGACGCTTCCATCAATCCGGGAAACAGCGGCGGCCCCCTTTTAAACCTCCGCGGGGAAGTCATCGGCATCAACACCGCGATTATCAATTTTGCCCAGGGAATCGGCTTTGCCATCCCTTCCAATATGGTTCACGAAGTCACGGCCCAGCTCATCGCGTCGGGAAAGGTCAGCCGCGGATGGCTTGGCATCAGCATCCAGGAGATCAGCACCGACCTGGCTGAAAAATTCAATATCAAAGAGGGAGAAGGGATTCTGATCAGCGAAGTTTTTGAAGGAGACCCGGCCGCCAAAGCCGGACTGAAACCGGGAGATATCATTACCCGGATTAACGGACAGACCCTGACCTCCCCCAGTTCCCTCTCCAGGATCATCGCCAGCCTGGGACCGAACAAAAAGACCGAGGTTATCATTATTCGGGACGGCAAGACCAAAACCATTCCTATTATCCTTTCGGAGCGAAAGGACGAGGCGAGGCAAGCCAGCTATCAGAAACCGGCCTCAGACAACATCTTGGGAATTACTGTTTCCGATATCACGCCTGAAGTCCGGGAAAAGAGCAAACTGAAAACCTCCGACAAGGGAGTGATGGTTTCCAAACTCGATCCCGAAGGAAAGTTCGATACCGATCAGCTGAAAGAGGGAGACATCATCAAGGAGATCGAACATACCAAGGTTGAATCGGTGGCTGAATTTGACGAAGCTGTCAAAAAGCTCAAGGAGACCGACTCCATACTGGTTCTCGCTCAGAGGGAAACAAGGCATTTCTTCCTCACGCTAAAACCGAAAGACAAATAGAGTGGCGGCTAGGTCGCAAAACCTTCTGATTTCCGTTACAGGCAAAGACCAGCCCGGCATTACCGCCGGGCTGACGGAGCTGATCGCGTCGATGAATGCCAGCCTGACCGATATCGAGCAGGTGGTGACCCGCTCGCTCCTCTCCCTCTCCATGATCGTCAGCCTTGAAAATGGAGAAAACCACCGCGACCTCGTCAAAGAGCTTCTCTTCAAAGCCCACGAACTCGGGGTGACGCTTACATTTCAGGTCTTAAACGACGGCGAACTGAAAACGCCCAGCCCTCGCAAGAATTATGTCATTACCTGCCTGGGAGAAGAGGTGAATGCCAAGGTCCTCGCCCGTCTTAGCCGGCTTCTGTTCGATGAAAAAATCAACATTGAAAAGATCGGAAAGCTGACCCGGGATAAACTCAATTGTATTGAAATGATTATCAATACCGAGAAGACAATTGATACGCGCGAAATGACCAAAAAACTGCTTCACCTGAACGCGGAATTCGGCGTCGACATCGCGGTGCAGAAAGAATCCCTTTTCCGGAGGGCCAAGCGGTTGATCGTGATGGATATGGATTCGACCCTTGTGCAGATGGAAGGGATAGACGAAATGGCCAAAGAGGCTGGCGTCGGGACCAAAGTCGCCCAGATCACCGAGCGGGCCATGAACGGAGAGCTCAACTTTAAAGAGGCCCTTCGAGAGCGGGTACGCCTCCTGAAAGGACTACCGGAATCAGCCCTTCAAAAAGTTTACGACCGGATCCCTTTTACCCCCGGAGCGAGGGAAATGATCCGGGCGCTTCAAAAAATGGGATACAAGACCGCGGTTTTAAGCGGAGGGTTCAACTTCTTTACCGACCGGCTCAAGAAAGAACTGAATCTCGACTATGCCTATTCCAACCAGCTTGAAATCATCAACGGCGCGCTAACGGGGGAAGTCCTGGGAGAGATCGTAGACGGCGTCATGAAGGCCGATCTGATGGAAGAGATCGCCTCCAAAGAAGGGATCTCCCTCGATCAGGTCATCGCGATTGGCGACGGGGCAAACGATCTGATGATGATCGGAAAGGCCGGGCTCGGAATCGCCTTTAACGCAAAGCCGAAAGTTCGCGAAGCGGCCCAATACAGCATTACCCGCAAAAACCTCGACTCGATCCTCTATCTCCTCGGAATCAGCGACAAAGACTTAGCCCAGCTCGCCTGACCGTAGTTGCGCCCCGCTCCTCTATACAAAATAGATTTGACCTGATTTCAAAAATGAAAACAAAAGACCTGACCCCATTCGGTTGCGGAGCCGATCAGTACGGCAAGCGAGGCCCTGGGCGCAAACTTCTTGGCGGCAAATCCGACCGCATAATGGCCGATCACCATGGGGAATTTAGCCTTTTTTTAGAAAGAATAAATAATTCTGGATCCCCGATAAAATAATTCTGATCAATTCCGTTACGGCGCCCCCTGCCGGGGACTTCCGCTATTATATTTTTATCGGAGGGGCCTGGCGCGGGAATGACGGGAGACCGCCCCGCAAAAAACAGCTAAAGAATGATCTTTGAGGGCTTCGCGGTCTTTTCGGTCCGTTCGCCGACGGAGTTGCCGCACCGCTGACACCGGTATTCAAACAGGTTTCCGTCGGGAAGAACCAGAAGGAGCCGCTCCCGGACCGGCATCGGCCTTTGGCATTTATTGCAAAAAAGAAGCGATGCCTGCATCTGGTCGAAATCCCCTCTTTGTCCTTCAGTGGGCCTCGGTTTAGGCGCCGGACGGTAACCCGGAGGTATCATTCCGCCTGGTATTTTCTTCCCTTTCATTTTTTGGCCGATCCTTTATCCCTTTGAATCAGTTCGATTTCATATTTATCCGGAGCGTCGATAAAAGCAAACATCCCCCCTCCGCTCGATGGCGTCGGGCCGTCGGTCAGAGGAACACCTTTTCCGGCAAGGTATTCAGCAAATTTCTTCAAATCATCCACCTCAAACGCAAGATGGACCAGGTCTTCCTGCACTTCGACCTTTCCGCTTCCCGGAAAATGGCAGAGTTCAATCTCCTCCTCGCTTCCGGGGACCTTTAAAAAAACCAGTTCCGAACCCCGCGGTGATTTATGCCGGCTAATCAACGTCAGGCCGAGAATGTCGCGAAAAAAGTGGACATGCTCATCCATGTTATTCACCCGGAACCGGGTATGAAGAAAACGTTTAATCATTTTTTTATTCCATCAATACGGAGAGATGCTTTTCCACTGATTTCGCGAGCGCGTCGAGATTGTATCCCCCTTCAAGCGCCGATACGATCTTCCCGCCGCAGAGCCTGTCCGAGAAATTCCTGACAATCCCGGTCAACCGGCCAAATCCTTCTGTGGTCACCTCCATCCGGGCAAGCGGGTCCTCGATATGGGCGTCAAATCCGGCAGATATCATGACCAGCTCCGGCTTCCAGGCCGTAAGAACCGGCGCGAGAATATTTTCAAAGAGTTCGACATAAT
>DATNMI010000278.1:0-1473 GCA_035602375.1 Nitrospiria bacterium
TATTTGCCGATGGTCAGAGATGGAAGGGACGTTTTTCCGTTTGAATTCATGAGATGTCCTCTATTGTTCTGATCCAATGATCAGATTATACCACATTCCTTTTAGCCGGAATCAAGCTCTCGGCAACGGTAACAACTTCGCCAACATCCTTCCCATAAGCCCCGGCCCCGATCTCCTCCGCGAATTTTCGGGTGGTGACCGCCCCGCCAATCATGACCTGATAGGGAAGGTTTCTTGCCTTGATTTCATCGACCGCCGATTTCATCTGCATCATCGTCGTTGTCATCAGCGCGGAGAGCCCGATCACATCGGCCTTATGTTCTTCCGCCGCCCGGAGAATTGTCTCCAGGGGGACATTTCTTCCAAGATCAATCACATTAAAACCGAAATTTCTAAGCATCAGGCAGCAGATATTCTTGCCAATATCGTGAATGTCTCCCTTGACGGTTGCAAAAATAATCGTTCCTTTTTTTTCAATGTTTCCCTCTTTTTCCATGAGAGGCGTTAACACTTCCACGCCCCGTTTCATGGTATCGGCCGACGCAACCAGGTGCGGAATAAATTTTTTCCGTTCCCCGAAAAGGTCTCCCAATTTTCGGATTGCCGGGGTCATCAGGTTCAAAAACATGTCAAAAGGCGAGAGGCCTTCCTCCAAGCCCGCGTTGACAAGTGCCACAATCGATTCCCGCTCCCCCTCCAGGACAGCGTTATAGATTTTTTCCGAGATTGTTTTCGGACCCTCGTCCCTGGGCGCCTTCGAAGGTTCCGTCAAATCAGCCTGCACCTGGATATAACGCCTGCATTCCGGATCCCGCCTCGCAAAAAGAGAACCGGCAGAAACAATTTGATGCATCTCCTGGTCGTAGGGATCAAGAATCGCCGCGTCTAGACCGGCGGCGAGACACTGGGCCAGAAAGGTATTGTGGACCAGATGGCGGTTTGGAAGACCGAAAGAGACATTACTCAGGCCGAGAACGGTGGGGGATCCGATTTCCCTCGAGATCAGACGGATCGTTTCCAGGGTTTGGGCGGCCGCCTCCTGGACGGCGGAAACCGTCAGGGCAAGGCAGTCAAAGATGATATCTTCTTTTCGAATGCCGTATTCCCCGGCCTTTTTGAGAATATGCTCGGCATTTTTGATCCTCTCGGATGCTTTTTCCGGGATTTCATCTGCGGCCACCAGGGCAATGACCGCGCCCCCATATTTTTTAACGAGGGGAAAGACCTCGTCCATTCTTTCCTCTTCCGCGTTAATGCTGTTGATCAGGGCCTTTCCTGGATAGACGATTAATCCCTGCTCAAGCGCAGACGCGTAGGAGCTGTCGATGACAAGAGGGAGATTGACAACGTTCTGGATCGCGGTAATGGCCTTGGCCATCATTTCGCTCTCGTTGACAAGCGGCACACCGACGTTCACGTCCAGAGCGGTCGCTCCGGCCTCAAATTGTTTTCGGGCCGTTGCGACAATCAGAT
>DATNMI010000308.1:0-5110 GCA_035602375.1 Nitrospiria bacterium
ATGTTGGAGAGCATCGAGCCCAACTCCCCGACCATCCCTGCCGTCAGACGCATGACCTTCACCGGATTAACATAATCAAGAAGCACCTGGTCTGTCACTCCAATACCCTTTTTTGCCAACAACGCCTGGAGGACCGAGACTTTCTCCTGCAGGCGAGTCTGATAGAAAGGCAGGGCACTGGAAAAGCTGTTGAGAGACGTGCCTACGACCGTCCCAATCATCAGCATAAGCGTAATCATACCGGCCATCACCGTCATCACGGCTACAACGGAAGGAATCCGCTTTTGTTCGAACCAGAGCACCATCGGCGTTCCGATGACGGCGAGGAAAATAGAGACAAAGAACATCACCAGAACCGAATGGGCCTGGTTCACACCCCGAATGATGATTACAAGGGCTGCAATAATCACAAGGATGCGCGTCCCGCGGTAGAAATGAGTCTCTTCATTCATGGACAAACACCTTTTCAGCAGAGAATGAGCAAGACCTTATCGGTTTGAATAGCGGTCTCATATTTTAAAATACTGTTTTTCGGAATACCAAGTATGACTCGCCCGCACGTCATCGTTCTCATTGATGGATTCTTTTCGTGGGTTCATCCGCATTTGATATGACTGCCATGACGTGTCTGAAGTATGCCCTATAAGACAGCTTCCAGTCCGGTCAATATTGCTCACTTATGGATAATTTTTACCCGGGGACAGGTACCTTCAGGTTCCCCTGGCTCAAATTCAATGATGATGAGGGGGAGACTAGTCGTGCAGGATAATATTCAGAAGGGAACTGTGAATGCGTAAACCGCCCTCTTTGTCGATGAAGCCTAGCTTTTCGAACTTATTCATAAAGAAACTGACTCTTGACCGGGTCGTGCCGATCATTTGGGCCAACACCTCCTGGCTGATTTTCGGAATTACAGTCTCAAGCTTGCTCTCTTTACCAATGTGAGCCATCAATAGAAGAAGCCGAGCCAGGCGCTTCTCGCTTGAATTAAAGAGTTGATCCACCAGAGCCTCTTCAATTTGAAGATTGCGAGATAAAAGATGAGCCATGAATAGCTCTGAGAAAACAGGGTCATCATGAAGCACCCGGCTCATGGTGGATTTTTCAATTCGAACGATTTCGGACTCTTCAACGGAGGTCGCCGTCTTAAGGAGAATCACCTGGCCGGTGATGCAGGCTTCACCAAAAAAATCGCCAGGCCCCATGGTAGCGATAACGGCTTCTTTACCTTTTTCTGAGATAACGCTGAGACGGACCTTCCCCTCCAGCACAACAAACACGGCGTCCGCGGGGTCCCCTTGGGAAAAAATAATCTGTTTTTTTTGATATTTCAGAAATGTTTTTCCGCTGCCGATTGCTGGCAGAAATTTTTTCCAATCAAACAATGAGATGCATCGTTCCGGCATTTGAGTGATCTCTCTCCTGGCTTAATTAATATGGTTCTGTATACTCGAACTTATTCATGCGGCCTAAAGTAAGTTGGGTTTTTATATTTGCATGCCTTTATCCAGGATCATGACGGAAGAGATCGAAAGAAAGGTTTTAGCTTTTTTCTTTACAAATTGACTTAAAATTAACATTAAAACACCTAATTATAAGATATTAGTATACCCAAGGAACTCAATTGTCAATGCAACACTTTTTATTTCTTTTAAAGATCACCTTACGCAACAGGAAAAAGGTGAGGGCAGGATGGGGATCGATCTAACGACCGTCTGCGGGAGGGAACCCTATTCGTGCAGGACGATTTTGAGGAGAGAACTATGAACGCGTAAACCGTCGTGTTTGTCGATGAAGCCCAGCTTTTCGAACCTATGCATAAAAAAACTGACTCTTGACCGGGTTGTGCCGATCATTTCGGCCAACGCCTCCTGGCTGATCTTCGGAAGTATGACCTCAGGTTTGTTATCTTTCCCAACGTTAGCCAGGATCAGTAGAATCCGAGCCAGGCGCTTCTCGCTTGAATTAAATAGTTGATCCACGAGGTCCTCTTCAATTCGAAGATTGCGAGATACGAGATGAACCATGAAATACTCTGAGAAAACGGGATCATCATGAAGCGCCTGGATCATGGCGCCTTTTGAAATTCGAACGATCTCGGATTGTTCTATCGCGGTGGCCGTGCTGGTGTGCGTCGTCTGCCCGTTGAGGCAGGATTCACCAAGAAAACTGCCACGATCCAGCGTCGCGATAATGGCTTCTTTACCTCTTGGGGATATCACAGAAATACTGACTTTGCCTTTCAAAATGTTGAATACGGCATCCGCATTATCCCCTTGGGAAAAAAGAATTTGGTTTTTTGAATAATTAAGAACTGTTTTCCTGGCGCCGAATTTATTGAGGAAAGGATCAATTTGGAATAACGTGGGTTGTTTAGTGGCCATTAGAACTCGTTTTCCCCAGCTAGGAAGATCTGTAACATTTTAAGGTAAAATTGTATTTATTAGTTATATTAAATTCTGTTCAATATTGCTCACTTTTGAAGAATTCAGGATAGTCGCTGCTTCAGGTTCGATCTGGTATAACTAATTATTTATTAAGGGAAAATGGTCTTGTGTGAGGATTATTATGAGGAGGAAGCGATGCATTTTATTTCCGCCGGTACAGTCAATCAAGAGATTTATTTTAACCGCCTAGAGGTAAAGGCAAGGTTTAATCACTCTTTCAACCAATGCAATCAATACAGCGTTTGCATCATTCTGGGCATTGAGTGTTTCAAGAATTCTGATTCGATGATCTTTAACTGCACTTTCAGAAATCTCTAACGCATGGGCAATTTCTTTGTGGTTACTGCCGAGTGCGATATATTTGAGAATGGTCATTTTTCTGGGAGTTAGCGTTGGTTTGTGGTAAGAATTTTTTAGCGCCAGACAAATAGAAGGAAGAATCTCTCCGAACATTCCGATATACTTATTGCACTCTAATTCGGATTTTAAAGCTATGGAAAAGAAAGCAATAGAAAATTCTTTTGCGTGAGGAAGCTTTGCTATATCAAAACTTTGAATGTTCTTCGAATTGAAAATCGAGCCTCCTTCCAGCGAGTGATATAGACCAAAATCTTTAAGCTTGCTGATGAACTCTTCAGGAAACGCGTCAGGCTTTGCTTTTACTACCTCCGACACGACCTGGGGTCTTCCGGTCTTAAACCATTCCAGGATAACAGGATCTCTCGATACCATCCCGGATGTCCTGTACCAGTTAAGGTAGGGGATCGGAAAATCCAGACTTCTTATACTGACGATTTCGCAATGAAAATCGACTGTTCCATCTTTATTAACAGACTTGATGTTGGGATAACCCCACCCGCAAGCGATGGGAAGCAACTGGTTGTGATCCCTCCCGAAAAAACGTTGGAGTTCCTCCAGAAGTTTATTAAATTGTCGCGGGGTGTGACATCGGGAGGAGCTCTCCTTGATTTGCGCAATTAACTGCTGTTGCCGATCAATCATGTTACTGTCTCTTCGGATAGTATTCAAAAAATGAGCTCTCAACGACAAATTAAATCCGGTACAGTGTAAATCAGGATTCTTTAGAACGCAATCAATTCATTCCATGCAAGCGTGTTTTAAAGGGAAATCTTTCCGCCTGAATGCTGGATCGTTGGTGCAGGTGTTCAGGATTGATGAGATCAACACCGACACCATTATGGAGGTAACTGATGGTAGAATTCATTGAAATCCAGGCGATTTACCAGAAAGAATTAAAGATTTTGATACCTGAGTGGCTGATTGCCAGCCTAAGCCAATTTGTGAACGAGGAAAACTTTTCGAAAATGATCATCGACGCCTTAACCGAGGAGCTTAAGAAACTTCGGTTTCGTAAAGAATTGGAAAAGGCCAGAGGTTGACATGTTACCCGGCCCTTCCAGATCAAGGGCCCTCATGAGAAACCTGCATACGATCGCACAAGGCCACCAAGACGGCTCGGCGGATTCCTGGATATTACCCCGGATTGCAAGGAGTTCTACAGGGTTTCCATGAATCCCGCCCAGCTCCGGTCCGCATAAACTCAGCGTTCAGGATTCAGCGGCAGTAACCCGGTGTGAAGAAACCCTGAATCAAGAACCCATCTGCGGACAAACCACCGGCTGGCCATTAACCCCTGCGCAATGAACTTTCTCCAGGGATACTCCCGGGCAGGAATGCGGCAGTCGCGCCCTCCCGGACCGAATCGTATTAACATATTCTCTTCATACGAGCGGAAGGCGTTCCGATCGTATTTCTCTCCTGCCGACAGGACCGACGCCGCTGCCATGAGGCCCGATTCGACCGCAGGAAGAATCCCTTCCCCGCTTTTGGAAAATGCCAGTCCCGCCGCGTCACCGATCAAAAGCACGCCATCTGCAGCCAAAGGGCGGACGGAGTGAGATCTCAACAGGTAGGAATGCCCCTTAAAGTTGAGCGCAATGCCGGACGGAATAATTTTTCGTCTTTTCAGTTCCAGAACCCACTGTTCAAGATGGTCATTGAGACCTTCGGAATTCTCGCGTCCCATGCCGATATTCAGGTAATTTCCCTTCCGAAAACACCATCCATATCCTTTCAGGTCATGACAAAAATAGAGATGGGGGATTTGAGGGTCCACATGAATCGCCGAGGCCGTTTCCGGGTCGAGAAGAAATTCGGTCTCCTTCGCGGCAACGGCTTTCTCTCCCCGGCCGGGTTGGGCGCCCAGAAATTTCGCAACCGGGCAATGATGGCCGCCTGCGCCTATTAAAAGCGGGGTTTCTATCGTCTCGTTGACCTGCCACGATTTTCCTGCCCGGCGAATGGCATGGACCGCTTCTCCAAGCCTCAGTACGGCTCCCGATCTTTTTAAGAGGAACTCATCGAATTCAACTCTCCGAATCCCATAACTGACCGGTTGAGAGTAATCGGTCCTGACCGCGTTACCGGGCAACAGGGCGGTCATGAACCCTGATATAGGCTGGCAGACATGATTTCGCCCATAGGCGTCAGCGTTCAAATCGAGCAGATCGAGAACCGCAGGCGTAATCCATCCCCCGCAAACCTTGTCCCGCGGGAAAACCGCTTTGTCAAGGATGGCCGTCTTCATGCCCGATTTCTGTAATCGCCATGCGAAAGTGGACCCGGCCGGTCCGCCTCCCGCT
>DATNMI010000314.1:0-2200 GCA_035602375.1 Nitrospiria bacterium
CTCTGAATCTCCTGATTGCCTGGGGGGTACTCTACCAGGCCGACCGGATTATCAAGGTTCTGGGAATCAACGGTTCCCGTGCGATTGCCAAGGTCGCGGGTCTCCTCCTGGCCGCAATCGCAGTGAGTATGATGCGACGAGGCATCATGGGTCTCCTCTCCTCCTGACCGCCTGCGATACCAGTTGAGAGTTCATCGTTGTGGAGTTTAAGATTGTCTGTTTTAGACTGCAAATCCTAAACGCCTCAACTCCTAAACTTATCTAAAAACTATTGCCTGTCATAAAATAAAATTGAGTGATCCCGTTAGTATCAGCCCCTCTTCCAACTCCAAGCCGTAGTCTGAGCGGCAGAAGATAGGAAAAAATCATATCCAGTTTTATTTCCGCTCCAAAGCCTCTTCGGAAATCCGGCGGGGCGGTTTCCTGATCCCAGGCGTTTCCCATATCGAAAAACAGACCGCCATGGGCTCTTTTTAAAAAGAACGGCCATGACCGGAATCCATGTTCAATATTATAGATTGGAAATCGATATTCAATTGACCCGATTAATGCCTTATTTCCGCGAAGTTGCCTGATGGGGTAACCTCTGAGAAAGAAGGCGGTTTGATCAGGTTCGATAATTTCTTCAGTAAAATCAGGCCCTCCGACTTGAAAGGCTCTCTGGATTATTTGATCGCCCGTTGAAAAAGCGCCCGTCAAGCGGGTGGCAAGTACATGATGAGCAATAAAAAAATGGGTATACTCGTGCCATCCCGCAACATAACGGTTTTGATTGAAATCACTCCCCATTTGATTGCTCAACCAGTCATACTGTATCTGCAAATGCCGGCCTGCTTCCGGGCTGATGGAAAAACCAAATTCTTTGGAGGTGTTTAAATCCCAGGAAAAACGTAAACCCTTAATGGTTCCCGTTTCGGGAGCTTGTATTCCTGTGGGAACGGTTGATAGAGCAGAAAAAGTTTCAGCAAAATAACCGCCCTTTAACGTGTTTGAGCTTCTAAAGTAGGTCCATGAATAGGATATATCCAATTCTGCTCTGAATTTATTTTCCCAATAATCCAAAGCGCGGCCTTGTAAATCGGTCAAGAGTTCGGGATAAACGACGGGCAGGTAGGTTAGTCCGGCGTGAATAGCAGGATAAAATGAGTCGTTTTCATATTGAAGCGATCCTGAAGGTCGGCGCGATGACAACCCGTATAGCGCAACGATGTCGTACCGGTGTCGCCCCAACACATCGGTCCCCGCCGTCGTTGCGCCGAGCTGGAGCCCCGATGCATCCCCGCCTGCAATTGGAATCCAAAATCTCGGCAGGAGGGTAGGCCAGGGGGAATAAGGTTCAACAGGAGCTCCTCCCGGAGAAGTCGCTTGGTTCTCCTTTGATTTATCGGCGGAAAATATGTTTGCAGCTTTTTGCGGGTTTCCTTTTTCCCAGTTAATTTTATAGATGTCAAACCCGTGGCTGCGATATGCCGATAGAATGATTTCACGGCCATCTGCGGAAACCTCAGGGGTAAAACCGCCTCCCAGAAGATTGGTAATCTGGGAAACCTCTTTGGTCTCAATATTGTAAGAAAAAATATTATAGATGCCCGTTTTGTCGCTGGAAAAAAGAATTTGCTTTCCGTCCGGAGACCATGTGGGAGTCAGGAACATGAAGCGGTCCTGGATTAACGGGACGATCTCCCTAAAATCCGGATTTAGGAGGTAGAGACCGTTTATTCCGTTTTTCCATCCGGAGACGACGATAGCGCGGCCGTCGGCAGACCATCGGGGATGACTGAAAATCATATTGGAATCGAGTCCTGTGAGAGGCTCGATCGATCCTGATTCGAGGGAATAAATCACTAATCTGGTCTTCCCGGTCTGGTTTTCGACCGCTATCAGGTTTTTTCCACTGGGATCAAATTCCGGATCCCTTAGTCTTTTTCCAAACGTCAACCGTTTCAGATCCTTTTTTTGAAGGTCATAGAGGTATAAGTCGTTAAATACCGAATAATTTTTGAAATTTTCCAATTGCGCAAATGCCAATTTATTCCCGTCCCTGGACCAGGAAGAACTAAACCCTAAATTTCTTGGAAATAGCTCGCGGTCAGAACCGGTCTGAAGATTTATCAGGTGTAATGAGGGAAATTCATCTTCATTAATCGATGTATAGGCCAGGGTCTTTCCATCAGGGCTAATTCTGGGGCCCAGGTTGTAA
>DATNMI010000315.1:0-7486 GCA_035602375.1 Nitrospiria bacterium
ATCAGCTTCCCCGCCTCTTCATTCTTGAAAACTTTCCCCGGAGCCTCTGCTTTTCTTGTTCCTGGCTCCTTGACCATTGATATAAGCAAATGCTATGCCTTAAGGAATTAAGAGAGCGATTTTTTTTGGAGTAAAAAAAAGCCTTAAAAAACAATTTGTTATAATAAATTCATTTAAATTTTCCAGGAGGCCTGAATTGTCTGTTTTTTAATATGTATAAGTAAATAGACAGTGCTTATGAATAGCTTTCAATTTTTACCGCAATTTCAACAAATTATGCTAATGGATCGATGTAGATGTTATTGAACAGCTGGAAGCTCTGCTAGACAGATCAGAGAAACGCTTCTGCTTGCCGAATGCTTCCTTCTGTGTTATATATCTCTTTGTCATTTCAGTAAATTTTTAATCTTTAAAATCAAACAAATCTTGACTGTTTTTCCCTTAATTCAACCCGGCTTCATGAAAAAAGAAAATAGATCAGAAATTACAGAAAAGGGACCCTTCAGGACCGGGTCCATCGGCCTGATTGGCCGTCCAAACGCCGGAAAATCGACGCTTTTAAATCGGATCCTGGGAGAAAAAGTCGCGATCGTTTCGGACAAGCCCCAGACCACCCGAAACAGGATTCTTGGGATAAAAAATGAGCCGGATGCCCAGATACTGGTTCTCGATACGCCCGGCATTCACAGGCCTAAATCGCGTTTAAACGACGCGATGGTCAGGAGCGCGCTGGCGGTAGCGGAGGAAGCCGATCTGGTTTTCCTCCTTGCGGAAATTGGAAAACGGGGACTCGGTGTCGACGACGAGCTTCTGGGGTGGGTCCACAAAACGGATGCACCGGTCTTTATGGTCATTACCAAGGCAGATCTGGTTTCGAGAGAAGAGATTCTTCCGGCCATAGAGGAGATGAGCCGAAAAAAGCTCTTTAAGGAAATCGTTCCGGTTTCGGCGCTCAAGGGTGAAAATATCGACCACCTCATTGAAGTGGCCAAAACATATCTGCCTGAAGGACCGCCTCTGTTTCCCGGAGATGAATATACCGATCAACCGATGCGGTTTCTTGCCGCTGAACTTGTCCGGGAAAAAATCCTTCAGAAGGTTTATCAGGAAATGCCCTATTCAGTGGCGGTCAAAGTCGAGCGGTATGAGGAAAATCAGGAGAAAAACCTGATTTCGATCCGGGCGGTCATTTATGTCGAGCGGGATTCCCAGAAGGGGATTCTGATCGGGAAAAAAGGGGAATTTTTGAAACAGATCGGCATGGAAGCCCGGAAGGAACTTGAAAAACTGACCGGCGGCAAGATTTACCTGGAAACCTGGGTGGAAGTCAGTCCCGGATGGCAGAATAGCGATCAGGAACTCAAAGATCTCGGATATGAGTAATTACACTGTTTTCATCAGCGAATTGATCGGAAAGCCGGTTCTCGACTCGCGGGGCGAGGAGATCGGAAGGGTGAAAGACTTTTTCGTGGTCAACGGCTCCGCCTTTCCTAAAGTGTCCGCTGTTCTGTATGGAAGAAGGAAGAGTTACGTCCTTCCCTGGGAGATGGTACATCTTTATAACAGGCGTTTTTTTTCGGCAAAAATCTCAAAATCAGACCGTGTTCCGGCCCAATTGACCCGTCAGGAGATTCTGGTCAAAAGAGACATTCTGGACAAACAGATCGTCGATATCAATGGCGCCAAGGTGGTCCGGGTCAACGATATTGAATTCAAGGAGGTGGAAGGGGCGCTGACCCTTTTTGCGGCGGACGTCGGCATTCGGGGAATCATCCGGCGCCTGCTGAGCGGGAAGGTGCGCGAATGGTGGCGGAAGAAGGGAGATGCCGGAAAAAGACAGAATATGATCAGTTGGGCCTATGTGGTTCCGATCCAGCCGAAACTCAACCGTCTGGAACTGACGGTTCCCCGCCAGAAAGTTTCCCAGCTTCTGCCCCAGGACCTCGCGGAGATCATGGAACAGGTCTCCGTGAATGAAAGAGAGGCGCTTTTCAAATCTCTCGACCGGGATACGGCGGCCAGGACCCTGTCGGAACTTGAACCGGGCACCCAGGCCAAGATTATGGAAAAAATGGGCCGGGAAGAAGCCTCTGACATTCTTGAAATTATGCCGCCCGATGAAGCGGCCGATGTTCTGGGAGACCTTTCGGAAGCCAGCGCGAAGGAAATCATCAATGTGATGGACCGGGCGGACGCGCAGGAAATTCAGGAACTTCTGGAGCATTCCGTAGACACCGCGGGCGGGATGATGACGACGGAAGTCTTTACCGTTCCGCCCGATACGACCTTCGACGAGACGATCCTGAAAATCAAGGAGATAGGCCGCGAAGTCGAGACGATCTATTATATTTACGTGATCGATGTTCAGGGGAAACTTCTCGGGATATGTTCTCTCCGGGACCTCCTCCTTTCGCGCTGGGACCAGAAAATATCGGTGGGCATGATGACCAATATCAAATATGTCTCCCCCAATTCCCCACAGAAAGAGGTCGCGGCCCTGATCAGCAAGTATAATCTTCTGGCGGTACCCGTCCTGAACGACGAGAGAAAACTTCTGGGAATTGTCACCGTGGACGATGTCATGGACCTGCTGATGACCTATTACTCCGGAAACCGGTAATCCCTTTGTCATGAAAAAGAAAATTTTCCTCATCCTCTCCGTTATCGGTCCGGGCATTATCACCGCTAACGTTGATAATGACGCGGGCGGAATTACCACCTATTCAATGGCGGGGGCGCAGTTCGGGTACTCGCTTCTCTGGACCCTGATTCCGGTGACCATCGCTCTGATTATCGTTCAGGAAATGGCCGCCCGGATGGGCGCAGTAACCGGCAAGGGATTGGCCGATCTGATCCGTGAGAATTACGGGATCAAGATTACCTTCTACCTGATGATTCTTCTTCTCCTGACCGACCTTGGCAATACCATTGCCGAATTCGCAGGCTGGGCCGCCGCAATGGAAATTTTCGGGGTCAACCGCTATTTTTCCGTGCCAGTGGGGGCGTTTTTAATCTGGTGGCTGGTGGTCAAGGGGACCTACAGAACAGTTGAAAAAATCTTTCTGATCGCCTGTACCATCTATTTCACCTATATCATTTCAGGGTGGATGGCCCATCCTCCCTGGAAAACCATTCTTTTTGAAACATTCGTTCCGACCATTTCCCTCCAGTCAGACTATCTGGTCATGATGGTCGGCGTGATCGGAACGACCATTGCGCCCTGGATGCAGTTCTACCTTCAGTCCGCCATTGTGGAAAAGGGGATAGACCTTCAGCAATATAAGCTTTCCCGTCTCGATGTGATCGTCGGCTGTATTTTTACCGATGTGGTGGCATTTTTTATTATTGTGGCCTGCGCCGCGACTCTCTACCAGAACCATATCCATGTGGAAGACGCGAGCGACGCGGCCCTTTCCCTGGCCCCGTTCGCGGGGAGATTCGCCTCTTACCTTTTCGCCGCCGGCCTGGCCAACGCGTCTCTTTTCGCCGCTTCCATTCTTCCTCTGGCGACCGCGTATTATATCTGCGAGGGGTTAGGCTGGGAGGCGGGAATCAACAAGACTTTCAAGGAGGCGCCTCAATTCATGTGGCTTTATACCGGCCTGATAGTAGTAGGCGCGCTGGTGATCCTTTTTCCTCAAGCCCCTCTGCTCAAGATCATGCTGTTGTCCCAGGTGGCCAACGGGATCATCCTGCCCGTCGTACTGGTTTTCATGATCCTTCTGGTGAACAATGCCTTTCTGATGGGAGAGTATACCAATTCTACTTTTTTAAATGTTATGGCCTGGACGACCATCGTGGTCCTGATCCTTCTGACGATTGTAATGACCGTGTCGCTGGTCTTCCCTGACTTCATCAAACTTATCGGATTTTAAACAGGCGGGCGGATGGCGCTTTTGGAAACGGAGGCGATTGTGATTAACTCCCTCAAGCTGGGGGAAGCCGATAAGCTGATCACCTTTTATACCGAGAAGAAGGGAAAGGTCAAAGCGGTCGCACGCGGAGCGAGAAAGCTCAAAAACCGGTTTGGAAGCTCCCTGGAACCTTTCAGCCATGTTCGCCTGATCGTGTTTGAGAAGAAAAGAACGATTCTGGGGCGAATCGTCCAGTCAGATATTATCGGTTCATTTCAGAGATTGAGAGAAAACTACCTCCATATTCTGAACGCTTCTCATCTCTGCCGGCTCATATCGGTTTTTTCGCCCGAAGAAGACCCGTCTCCCACCGGATTCCGGCTCCTCCTTTGCGCCCTGGAAGAGGTAAAACGGGGAGGCGCCTCCTCCGCCCTGATCAACCTCTATCAGTTTAAATTTTTGAGCTATTCCGGTTATGCCTTGCGGCTGGACGGCTGTGTCAAATGCGGGGACCTTCCTCCGGTAATAAGGTTTGCTCCGGTCATGGGAGGGGTCGTATGCCAGACATGTCTGAAAGGAATGACCGGATTGAATACGGTTCCGGTCTCCCGGGGGACGGTTGCTCTCTTAAAACAGACCGAGAGACTGGAGCCAGAGCTTCTGTCGCGGATGAAACCCTCCTCAGAGGCGACGACGGAACTTCGGCAGATTCTGGAAGTCTTCATTTTCCATATCTTGGGAAAACATTTTCCCTCCATTTGACCTTTTAAGGAATTGCTGAAATTAACAGGCAAAAAGGTCAATTATTTCAAATATTTAAAAAATTAATTTGAGGCTAATCAGGGTCTTTAATTTGCATATATATTTGCTGAATGAATTTGCCTTTTTTTAATAAACCAATAATTCCGATTTTATTTGTCCTCTTTCTTATTTTCCCGGGTTGTCAGAGCGATCAAACGACTGGTGGAGGGGGCTCAAGCGCAGGGGGAACGCCCACCGACCAGATCGTTATCATTGATCCCAATTCGCCTCCGCTCTCGAATGTTTATCCTGTTTCTGTCAGGTTGCCGATGCCCCTATTTCAATCAACTTCGGTGATTTATAGCGATTCTGTAGCGGGTTCTTTTCTATTTGTCCTTGGGGGCGCCTACTTTGATGTAGCGTCTCCAACGCCAAATGATCCGATCAATGTGGCCACTGTTTATTGGACAAAAATTAAGTCTGACGGAACGATTCTCCCTTTTTGCAGCGCACAAAATATCGGTTCCTGTCAGCCTTTTGCGCTTCCCAATAATATAAGAGGTCATACCAGTGTTTTGAATGGGAATGATATTTATGTGATTGGAGGCATTCAGAGCGGGGTGGGGTTCTCCGACGCAATTTACAAGAGCACTATTACTATTCATCCACCAGATACAACATCCTCAACTTATTACCCGACCCTTTCACAATGGTTACAAGTTGGAATCCTCCCTGTCGCAGAAACAGGGATGGCTTCCGTTACGGTTGGTTCTAACCTCTTTGTCATCGGCGGCATAGAGTCGGGTCTGCCCGATTTTTCCACATGTATTTTGACCGGTTTTTGCCAGGGTTCTCAGAATACCGTCTATTCCAAGAAAATTTATGGATATTCTCTTCCTCTATCACAAATTTCCTCCTATGCAGTTACATCCCATTCGACTTACACGATACCGTTGTCGCATGGAATATTTACCCCGGCCGCTACGATTGACAATAATTCAAATCTCTGGGTTTTAGGGGGCTGGGGGCCAGATCCAAATATTTCTGGTAATCCACCCAATAATTTGAATCAGATTTATAAATTTAATGCTTTTGCGATAGATCAAAGCGTTTTGCCCATGCCGATTATGCCGAACGGTGTTGGGTTGAGTAAGGCGGCCGCCTTTTATACAACTACATCAGGCACAGGCCAAATAATCCTGATTGGCGGGATTTCCGGCATTCAGGGGACGCCTGATATTATTCATCGGGAAATCTATTCGACAACGCCTTCCTCATTAACGCCAACCAACACTACCGCATGGACCCCGATTGGGCAAATTCCCCAGGCGATTACTTGCTTTGCCTCCGCTTTGGATCCGGCGAGCGGGAGGATTTATGTCATTGGTGGTATCGACGCCCGAGACCCCTCATGCATTTCCAACTAAATTCCCCTCTCCCTTGATGGGAGAGGGCTAGGGAGAGGGTGCAGAATGAAACAAATTTACCCCTCCCCGTTGTCCCCTCCCACAAGGGGAGGGGAGGTGTGAAAATTTGTTGGTTTCAATCGCATTTCTCGGGTTGATTGGGCAGATTGAATTTGACGGTTCATTTTAAACTTGGTATATTTTTCCTAAGCGGTAGATAATTGTCTTAATTAGTTTTCTTTCAGAGAAAAGGATTGAAACATGCCAATGAAAGCAAAAAAGTTGTCGCCGTCTTCCGGAGCGGAGAGGCGAACATCAGAGAGAATTCCCCTGGTGATCATGGAGGTCAAAGGGAAGCAGGCCGATCGCGTGTTTCTCGCCTACGCAAAGGATATCAGCGAAGGGGGCTTGTCTCTCACGACCGAGAACCGTTTAAACGTTGGGGACCGTTTTCCAATTGAAATGATGTTGCCCGACAACAAGACACCGGTGAATTGTACCGGCGAGGTGGTCTGGAAAAAAGAAATCATGAGAGAGGGGATCATCTCCCAAGGCGTTGGCGTCCGTTTCATTGATCTGGAGGAAAACAAGAAGAAGGCGATCCGGAAACTGGCGCCAGAAAAGAAAAAGGGAAAAAAATGACCGCTGGGAAATACCGGTCCGGAAAAGACCGGAGAGGCATAGGCCGCCGCTCCGGAGACCGGAGAAAAGAGGAAGAGCGGAGGCAGGGAGAACGCCGAACCGAGATTTGCCCCACCTGTTCAGGAATCTTAAACGCGAAAGGTTATTGTTACGGGTGCAAGGTTCGTGTTGTTAAAGTCCGGTAAGGCGCCGGATTTCCTCCGGAAACTCGCATGGCTCCTTCTGCCGGTATTTCTACAAGGCTGTTTTCACCACGCCCGAATCAGCCTGGAACCGGAACCCGATCGCTGTTCGCAATCGGTCTGCCGTGGAGTCGCATCCTGGTACGGAAAAGAATTTCATGGCCGGAAAACCGCCAGCGGTGAAACCTATGACATGTACGGGATGACCGCGGCGCATCGCACCCTTCCCCTCGGAACCCTTCTTAAAGTGACCCTCCCCGGGAATATTGACGCCGGCGGCGAGGAAAAGAGCCGTTCCGTTATTGTAAAGGTCAATGACAGGGGACCCTTCGTCCCCGGGAGAGTGCTTGACCTCTCATTTGGCGCCGCCCGGGAATTGGGAATTGATCTGAAAGGGACTGCCGAAATTATCTACCGGGTTGTGCAGGTTCCCCGTGATTTGCCGCCGGGAGTTTTTACCGTTCAGGCGGGAGCGTTCTCAGTCAAGGAAAACGCGGTATTATTTCTTGAAAAAGTCTCCAGGATTACCCGTCAGGAGGGGCGGATCGTCCCCCATGACAGTCCTTCGGGTCTTTTGTATCGTGTGAGGGTCGGACGGTTTGGAACGGAACAGGAGGCCCAAAAAGCCGCTGGCCTTCTTCTCCGCGAAAATGGTATTATT